>NZ_JBHYUU010000181.1:0-15909 GCF_042749955.1 Kitasatospora sp. NPDC059462
CGCTCTGATCGAGCGAGGGCCACCGGATGACGTTGTCCAGCGTGCCGGAGTAGGAAGTCGGATCCGCCGACTTCCTACTCCGCAGCCCGCATTAGGCGCTGGCGGACTTGCGGTGGCGGGCCAGGGCGGTGGCGCCGCCGCCGAGCAGCAGCAGGCCGCCGGCGGTGGCCAGCAGCGGGGCCACCGGGGTGGAGGAGCCGGTGGAGGCCAGCACTCCGGTGCCGCCGATCGTCGCGCCGCCGGTGGTGGTCAGGGAGGCGCCGCCGACGGTCCCGGATCCGGTGCCGGTGCCGGTGGAACCGGTCGTACCGGTGGTGGTGCCGCCCGCCGCACCTTCGCTGCTCGGCTGGGTGGTGGGCAGCTGGGCGTTCTTGTCGAAGGCCAGCGAAACGGTGACCGGGTCGAGGGCGTCGCCCTCCTTGTAGTTGACGAAGGCCGGGACGCCCTCGGCGGTCAGGGTGGCCGGAACCGCATTCAGCGTGACGACACCGTTCACCGGGGTGAGGTTCGCCTTCGACACGTCCAGCTTGGCGATCCGCGCGCCGGACAGCGATGTCGTCTTCCCGTCCAGGGACTTGGCGTTGACGTCGGCCGTCAGGTAAGCGCCGTCCTTGGAGATGCTCAGGCCGAGCTTCGAGAGCGCGGTGTCGAGCTGGTACCCGCCACCGGCGGCCGGGTGGCCGAGGAAGCGCACCGAGCCGGCGAAGCCCGCCGACAGGGTGTGGCTCTTGGTGTTGTAGCTGCCGTTCGCCCCGGCGAAGCGGTAGTCGGCCGCGCCGCCGCCGAACTCGACCTTGCCGTTGGCCACCGGACTCTGCAGGTACTTGCGGAAGCTCTCCTTGACCGACCAGTCCAACGTGCCGTTGACGACCGCGAGTTCACCGTTGCCGCTCGGCGCGGTGGACGGGGTACCGGTGGCGGACGGGGTACCGGTGGCGGACGGGGACGAGGTCGCGGACGGCGAAGCGGTGGCCGTCGGGGTCTGCGTGGCGGACGGCGAAGCGGTGGCGGTGGCCGTGGGCTCGGCGGTCGCGGTGGCCGACGGGGAGGCGGTGGCCGTGGTGGACGGCTCGGCGGTCGGGGTCGGAGTCGCCGTCGCCGTCGCCGTCGGAGTGGCCGTAGGCGTAGCCGTGGCGGTCGGCGTCGCCGTCGGGGACGGGGTGGCCGGGCTCTGCTGGAGCAGCAGCGCCAGCGGGTCCATGTCCGCGCCAGCCTGGTAGAAGCCCGCGAACGCCTTCGCGCCCTCCTCCGTCAGCTTCGCGGCCGTCGGCACGCCCGTCGTGGTGTCCCGGCCGACGGTGAACGTCACCAGCGGCACATCGTCCCGCTTGGTGACCTCCGCCGCGCCCATCGACTCCTTGGAGGCGGTGTCGGCCGTGAGCGTGCCGGCCGTCCCCGACGTGGTGATCTTCAGGTCGCTGAGTGCCACGTCCAGCGCCCCGTGGTGGGCCGTGAAGTGCACGCCGCCGGTGAAGGAGGAGCTGAGCGCGTGGGTGGTGAGGTCGTACTTGGCGCTCACCAGGCCGAAGTGGAAGGTTCCGTCGGCGTTGCGGGTCGCGCCGCCGGTCAGCTCGATCGCGCCGCCCTGGGAGGCCGGGCTCTCGATGTAGTTGCGGAAGCTGGCCTTCACTCCCCAGTCCAGCGCGCCGGTGTCGTACGTGACGCTGCTCGGCGCGCCGGCGCCGAAGGCCAGGGCCGGGGCGCCGAAAGCGGTCAGGCCGAGGCCGGCGGTGACGGCGGCCAGGGCGGCCAGCCGGGTGCGGTTGCGGGACATGGGGGAACTCCGATCGATGAACGGGGGAAGGAGGTGGGGAGGGGTCAGGCCCGACGACGGCGGACGAGGAACAGCCCACCGGCCGCGGCCAGCGCGACGGCGAGCAGGCCGCCGGCCACCACGGCCGTCGTCGGCACACCGTCCGAGCCCCCGCCGTCGACCGTGGCCGCGACCGGCGTGGCGGACGGGCTCGGCGCGACGGCCGGGGCACTGCCGATGTCCGGCAGCGGCGGGAGGGCGGCGGCCGGGTCGAGGGCGACGGCGAAGCTCAGCGGGTCCATCGCGGTGCCCGCCGGGTACAGGCCGCCGAAAGCCCTGCCACCCGGCTCGGTGAGCGTGAGCGGAAGCTCGACGGCCTTCAGCAGTCCGCCCTCGGCCTTGAGCCCGGCCGGGTCGAAGGTCGCCAGCTCCACGCCGGTGAGCTGCTGCGCGGCGCCGTCCGGGGTGCGACCGGAGACGTCGGCGCGCAGCACACCCTTGCCGTCCGCGACGGTGACGCCCGGGTTGGCCACGGTGAGGTCCAGGCCGTAGCCGTCACCGCTCTTCAGGCCGGTGAAGCGGACGCTGCCGGAGAAGGCCGCCGTCACCGCGCCGCTCGCCGGGTCGTAGCTGCCCTTGGCGGGCGTCCAGCGGAAGAACGCGCCGCCGTCCGCCGCGCCGCCGGACGGTTCCCAGCGGCCCTGGGCGATCGCACCGGTGACGTAGTCGCGGAAGGTCCGGCGCACGCCCCAGTCGAGCGCGCCGTTGCCGAACTCGGTGACGGCGGCGGCCGGAGCACTCGTCGGAGCCGGGGTGTCGGTCGGGGCCGGGGTGTCGGTCGGGGTCGCGGGAGCGGTCGGAGCGGTCGGAGCAGCCGGGGCGGCCGGCGACGGGGCGGCGCTCGGCGTCGCGGTCGGCGCGGCGGTCGGCGCGGCGGTCGGCGCGGCGGCGGGGGCCGCCGGGGTGGTCGGCGCGGCCTGGGTCGGCTGCGAAGCCGGGAGGTTGACCGACAGGCTGACCGGGTCGAGCGCCGTCCCGGCCGGGTAGAACCCGGCGAACGCCTTGGCCCCCGCGTCCGTCAGCGTCGCCGGGACGTTGCTGAGCGTCAGGGTCCCGGCCGCGCCGCGCAGGTCGACGCCGGACAGCGAGAGGTCCGCCAGTTTGGCCTGGCTCGCGCTGCTGACCTGCCCGGTCTCCCGGGACTTGCTGGTGACGTCCGCGTAGAGCCCGGCCGCGCCGCCCGCGGCGGCCCGGAAGGTGAGCTTCCCGATGCTCAGGTCCAGCGCGTTGGCGCCGTCCTCCTGGTGCCCGGTGAACCGGACGCCGCCGGAGAACGCGACGCTCAGCGCGCCGCTCGCCGGGTCGTAGGTGCCGGCGGCGGAGTGGAACCGGAAGCCGCTGCCGGCGACCGTGGCCGCGCCGCCGGTGAGCGACCAACTCCCCTTGGCGATGGGCCCGGTGACGTACGTCAGGAAGGACTGCTTGATCCCCCAGTCGAGCCGCCCGCCGGACACCCTCCCCTCGGCCGCCACCGCCCGGCCGGGCAGCAGGGCGACCGTCAACAGGGCCGCCAGGACGGCCACCAGGACGGCGGCCGGACGGCGGAGCCGATGGGGCAGAGGCACGCGGATCACTCCTCGGCGCGACAGGGGAAAGCGGGGTCGGCACACGACCGACCCCCTTGCGAGATTTAGGTAAGGCTAACCTAATATATGAGTCAAGAGCCCCGCCGGGCACCCCCGCACCCCACTCACCGGCGGCGACAACTCCCGACGAAGGGAACGACGTTGAGCAGCAGTACCACCCGACATCGGGCCGCCCGCGGCCCCGCGATCCTGCTGCTGCTCCTCGGTCTGCTGCTCGCCCTGACCGCCTGCGGCTCCGTCACCGGCACCACCGGCGAGGCCACCGGGACCGGCTCGCGCGCCCCGGACGCCGTCGAACCGCTGCCCGACGCCCCGGCCCCCCAGCTGCCCGCCACCGCGGCCTCCGCCGACGGCCGGACGGTCACCGTCACCAGCGCCGAGCGGATCATCCCGCTCAACGGCAGCCTGGCCGAGATCGTCTTCAGCCTCGGCCTCGGCCCCGGGGTGGTCGCCCGGGACGTCTCCACCACCTTCGAGCAGGCCGCCGCCCTGCCCGTGATCACCCAGGCCCACGACGTCTCCGCCGAGGGCGTGCTCTCCCTGCACCCCACCGTCGTGCTCGCCGACCGCTCCACCGGCCCGGCCGAGGCGATCGCCCAGATCCGCGCGGCGGGCGTCCCGCTGCTCGTCCTGGACGACGCCAAGCGGCTGGAGGACGTCGGCCCGCGCATCGACACCGTCGCCGCCGCCCTCGGAGTCCCCGACGCCGGACGGCAGCTGAAGGAGCGCACCGAGCAGCGGATCGCCGAGGCCAGGGCCGCGCTGCCCGCCGTCGAGCGCCGCCCCAAGGTCGCCTTCCTCTACCTGCGCGGCAGCGCCTCGGTCTACCTGCTCGGCGGCCCGGCCTCCGGCGCCGGCTCGCTGATCGAGGCGGTCGGCGGCGAGGACGCCGGCACCGCCGCCGGGCTCGGCGGCGACTTCACCCCGCTCACCAGCGAGGCCCTGGTCAAGGCCGCCCCCGACGCGATCCTGGTGATGAGCAAGGGACTCGACTCCGTCGGCGGCGTCGACGGCCTGCTCAAGCTGCCCGGCGTCGCCCAGACCCCGGCCGGGCTCGACCGCCGGATCGTCTCCGTCGAGGACGGCCAGTTGCTCAGCTACGGCCCGCGCACCCCGCAGGTGATCGACGAGATCGCCGAACAGCTCTACCCGAGGACCGCCCGGTGACCGCCGCCGTCACCGGCAAGAGCCTCCCCGTGGCCGGCCGCACCAGCCGCACCACCCTGCTGACCGTCGGCCTCGCCGCCGCCCTGCTGCTCTTCGCCCTGCTCGCGGCCGGCACCGGCGCCTACCGCATCCCGCTCGGCGACATCCTCGCCTCGGTCGCCCACCGGATCGGCCTCGGCGGCCAGGCGCTCGACCGCGTCCCCGAGTCGGTGCTCTGGAACGTCCGGCTCCCCCGGGTGGTGCTGGCCCTGCTGGTCGGCGCCTCGCTCGGGTGCGCCGGCGCGCTGATGCAGGGCGTGTTCGGCAACCCGCTCGCCGAACCGGCCGTCATCGGCGTCTCCTCCGGCGGCGCGGTCGGCGCGGTCGGCTGCATCGTGCTCGGCCTGGACGCGTTCGGCACCTGGACGGTGACCGTCGCCGCCTTCGCCACCGGCCTGCTGACGGTCTTCGCCGTCTACGCGATGTCCCGCTCCGGCGGCCGGACCGAGGTGGTCACGCTGATCCTCACCGGTGTCGCGGTGAACGCCTTCTGCGGCGCGCTGATCGGCCTGTTCCTGTTCACCGCCGACTCCGCGGCGATCAGCCAGGTCACCTTCTGGCAGCTCGGCTCGCTCGCCCAGGCCACCTGGGGCAAGGTGCTCGCCGTCCTGCCGTTCGCGCTCGTCGGCCTCGCCGTCGCACCCCGCTGGGCCCGCTCGCTGGACCTCCTGGCGCTCGGCGAACGGCCCGCCCGCCACCTCGGCGTGGACGTCGAGCGGATGCGGCTGGTGCTGATCACCGTGGTCGCCCTGCTCACCGCCGCCGCCGTCGCGGTCAGCGGCATCATCGGCTTCGTCGGCCTGGTCGTCCCGCACCTGCTGCGGATGGTCGCCGGCCCCGGCCACCGCTTCCTGCTGCCCGCCTCCGCGCTCGGCGGCGCGCTCGTCCTGGTCGCCGCTGACCTCGCCGCGCGCACCCTGGCCGAACCGGCCGAGCTCCCGCTCGGGGTGCTCACCGCGCTGATCGGCAGCCCGTTCTTCTTCTGGCTGCTGCGCCGCACCAGGACCAAGCAGGGAGGCTGGGCATGAGGCTCCGTACGCTGCGCGGCCGCCCCGAGGTGCCCGGCCGGCCCGCCCCGGGCACCGAACTGCTCACCGCCGAGGCCGTCCGGCTGACCGTCGGCGGGCGCGACCTGCTGGCCGGCGCGGACGTCCGGGTCACCGCCGGCGAGGTGGTCGCCCTGCTCGGGCCGAACGGCGCCGGCAAGTCCACCCTGCTGTCCGTGCTGGCCGGCGACCTGGTGCCGACGGCCGGCGAGGTCCGGCTGGACGGCCGCCCGCTGGCCGGCTACCGGCCCGCCGACCTCGCCCGGCGCCGCGCGCTGCTGCCGCAGGCGGCCGCGCTGTCCTTCCCGTTCCCCGCCGACGAGGTGGTCCGGATGGGCCGCGCGCCCTGGGCCGGGACGGCGGCCGCCGCCGAGGACGAGCGGGTGATCGCCGAGGCGATGGCCGCGACCGAGGCCGCCGCCTTCGCCGGGCGCCCGTTCACCGCCCTCTCCGGCGGCGAACGGGCCCGGGTGGCCCTGGCCCGGGTGCTCGCCCAGCGCACCGCCCTGCTGCTGCTCGACGAACCCACCGCCGCGCTCGACCTGCGCCACCAGGAACTGGTGCTGCGGCTGGCCCGGGCCCGGGCCGCCGCCGGGGACGGCGTGGTCGTCGTCCTGCACGACCTGTCGCTCGCGGCGGCCTACGCGGACCGGGTGGTGCTGCTGACCGGCGGCGCGACGGTCGCCGACGGGCCGGTGGCCGACGTGCTGCGCGCGCCGCTGCTCAGCGAGGTGTACGGGCACCCGGTCGAGGTGCTGCCGCATCCGCGCACGGGACTGCCGCTAGTGCTGCCGGAGCGCGGGTGACTCAGCCCTCGTCGTCCAGCCGGAAGCCGACCTTCATGCACACCTGGTAGTGCTCGATCCGGCCCTCGGCGAGGTGGCCCCGGATCTGCGAGACCTCGAACCAGTCGAGGTGGCGCAGCGTCCGGGAGGCCCGCTCGATGCCGTTGCGGATCGCGGCGTCGATGCTCTCGGTCGAGGACCCGACGATCTCGGTCACCCGGTACACGTGCTCGCTCATGGCGGACTCCTCAGCTCTGCGACGGCCCCCGGTCCACCGTGCACCGGGGGCCGCCGCTCCGCATTCGGAAGGAGTCGGAAGGAGGCGAAGGGAGTCGCAGGGGGTCGGAGGGGGTCGCCGGGCGGCTAGAACGCCGCGCGGACCTCGCCGACCCGCACGCCGCCGCCGAACAGCGGCGAGGCGGCGATCCGCTCCAGCGTCGCGTCCCCGGTGCTCACCCCGAGGCGGCGCAGCGCGGCGGCCAGCACCGGGCCGCGGGCCCGCTCGGCGCCGTCGTCGATCTTGAAGGCGAGCGCCCGCCCGTCCGGCAGGGCCACCATCTGGACGGCCTCCGCGCCCATCTTGGCCAGCGCGCCGGGCACCGCCCGCATCAGCCGGGTGTCGGCCCGGCGGGTGCCGGCCACGTACTCGGGGTGCGCCCGCATCGCGTCGGCGACCCGGCGCTGCGGGGTGCCGGGCTCGGCCAGCACCAGGGCGCGGTAGGCGCGGGCCAGGCCGGTCAGGCCGACGGCCAGCAGCGGTGCGCCGCAGCCGTCCACCCCGGCGTGCGCGGCGGGGCCGCCGACGGCCTCCTCCAGGGCCTCGCGGGCCAGCCGCTGGATCGGGTGCTCCGGGTCGAGGTAGCTGTCGGTGGGCCAGCCGTTGGCCACCGAGGCGGCCAGCCAGCCGGCGTGCTTGCCGGAGCAGTCCATCAGGATCGGCAAGCGGTCGCCGCCCCAGCGCAGGTGCAGTTCCGCCTCCAGGTCGTCGAGGGGGAGGTCGGCCGGGGTGCGCAGGGCGGACTCGTCCAGCCCCGCACCGGCGAGGATCCGTCGCACGCCGTCAAGGTGAAACGATTCCGCAGAGTGGCTGGAGGCCGCCAGCGCCAGCAGCTCCCCCTCGATCGCCAGCCCGGCCCGCAGCGTGGCCACGGCCTGGAAGGGCTTGGCGCAGGAGCGCGGGAAGACCGGCGCGTCCGGCGCGCCCAGCGCGAAGTCGACCGAGCCGTCGGCGGCCAGCAGCACCAGCGAGCCGTGGTGCCGGCCCTCGACGAAACCCGAGCGGACGACTTCGGCGAGCACGGGCAGGGCGGCGGAATTGGACATGGCGAAAGCCTTCCGGAGGTGAGGGTGAACCGGGGGGCGAGCCGGGCCCGTCCCCCGCCCCCGGCGGCCCTCGCACCTGTCAGAGCGGGCCGCCTGCGAGCAGGTCGTCGACCCGTGCTTCCCCATCACGGTACCTGCGGGTGATTTCGGCGTTGCAGCCGTCCGCCGTCCGCAGCAGCCGCTGCCGCCGGCCGGACACCTCCCGCTCGTGCGCCCGCAGCCGCTCCAGCGCCGCCAGCAGTTCCTCGGCCGGGTGCGCGGCGAGGTCGGCCAGCTGGACGTCGCCCATCAACGCGTCCGCCTCCAGCTGGGACTGCTGCCCGCGCGGCGGCCCCAGCGTGACGTGCCGGGCCGAGCGGCGGACGCTGGACGGCGCGTCCGTCAGGATGGCCGGCAGCCGCTCCAGCAGGGCCGCGCCGGCCGGCTCCGCCGCGTCCGCCGGCCGGGCCGCCCCGGCACCGGGCCGGCGGTCCAGCTCGGCCAGCAGGATGTCCATCCGGCCGTGCAGCAGCCTCCGCAGGTAGGAGAGGTCGGCCTCCTGCTCCAGGGTCTCCCGGCGCAGCGTCCGCAGTTGGTCCAGGCCCAAGCGTCCGAGGTCCGGCTCGGGGCCGGCCCCGGGCCCCTCGGGCAGCCGCCCGTGCCGGTCCTGCGCCGTGCTGATCGCGTCCATCAACCAACCACCTGCCGTCGTCCCGATCCCACCCGCTCGCGGCGCCCCGTCGCCTGCCGCCGGTCCGGCCCGTCAACCGCCGCCCGCGCCGACGGCGCGTTCCCGTCCGGAGGCACGCCCGGACGCCTGCGAAGGTTCCCGCCCCCGGCCGTGGCCACCCACCGGGGCGACACGGCCAGAACGCCTGACCTACCGGCTCGGCCGCCCGGCCGAACCGGGCCCGGCGCGGCGGACCTCGGCGCCCCGGACCTCGGACGCGCCGGCCGGCCCCGCCTGGTGCGGCGGAGCGGCGGACCCGTCCTCGTACGGTCCCCCAGCGTGCCACCCCGCCCGGCGCCGCCGCACCGCCCGTGCACCCGAACGGCCCCCTGGCGAAGAGGGGTGGCTGATACGACCGAAGCTTTTCGCAGGGAGAACGCCGCCATGGTGCGCGCAGGCGCACGCTACCCGGCGCGCACCCCTGCCCGGAGCGCCCCCGGGGGCGTGCTCACGCCCCCACCGGCTCCGGCAGAATGGCCGCATGCGAGCAGTGGTGCAGCGAGTGACCGAGGCCAGGGTGACGGTGGACGGCGAGACCGTCGGCGCGATCGAGGAGCCCGGGCTCTGCGTCCTGATCGGCGCCACCCACGACGACACCCCCGCCAAGGCGGCCCAGCTGGCCCGCAAGCTGTGGACGCTGCGGCTGCTGCCGGCGGGCAGCGACGGGGTCGAACGGTCCTGCTCGGACATCGGCGCGCCGCTGCTGGTGATCAGCCAGTTCACGCTCTACGGCGACGCCCGCAAGGGCCGCCGCCCCACCTGGAACGCCGCCGCGCCCGGGCCGGTCGCCGAGCCGCTGGTGGACGAGGTGGTCGCCCAGCTGCGCGCGCTCGGCGCCGAGGTCGGGACCGGCCGCTTCGGCGCCGACATGAAGGTCGCCCTGGTGAACGACGGCCCGTTCACCGTCATCGTCGAGGTCTGACTCCCCTACTGGGGAACGATCACGTCCTGCGTCCCCGGCACCGTGCCGGCCAGCAGCACCGCGTCCACCGGGACGTTGCGCTTCACGATGGCCAGCGCGATCGGCCCCAGCTCGTGGTGGCGCGCCGAGGAGGTGACGAAGCCGAGCGCCCGCCCCTGCGGGTCGGAGGCGAGCCGCACCTCCGTCCCGTGCGGGGGCAGCACCTCCTCGGTGCCGTCCAGGTGCAGGAAGACCAGCCGGCGCGGGGGCCGTCCCAGGTTGTGCACCCGGGCCACCGTCTCCTGCCCCCGGTAGCAGCCCTTCTGCAGGTGGACGGCGGTGTTCAGCCAGTCCACCTCGTGCGGGATGGTGCGGTGGTCGGTCTCGAAGCCGAGCCGCGGCCGGTGGCCCTCGATCCGCAGCGCCTCGTACGCCCAGACGCCGGCCGCCGGGCCGTAGCCCGCGGTCCGCTCCGCCAGCTCGGCGCGCGGCAGGAAGAGGTCCCGCCCGTAGGACAGTTCGCGGACGGCGACGGCGCCCTCGGCGGAGGCCGTGGAGCCGGCCGGCAGGTGGACCACCGCGTGGTCGGCGGTCGCGTCGGCCACCTCGACCCGGTACATGAACTTCATGCTCTCCAGGTAGCCGACCAGCGCCTCCTGGGTGCCCGGCTCGACGTGCGCCCAGGTGGTGGTGCCGTCGTCGACCAGGTAGAGGGCGTGCTCGACGTGCCCGTTGGCGGTGAGCACCAGCGCGTCGGTGGCCTGCTGCGGCGGCAGCGCGCTGACGTGCTGGGTGATCAGCAGGTGGAGCCAGCTCAGCCGGTCCGCGCCGGTGACGGTGATCACGCCGCGGTGCGAGAGGTCCACGAAGCCGGTCCCCCGGGAGAGGTTCCGTTGCTCGCGGAAGAGGTCGCCGTAGTGGGCGGCGACGCCCTCGTCGGTCCCCTCGGCGGGGACGGCTCCGGGCAGGGCAAGCAGCGGACTCTTCAGACCGGTCATACCGGCAAGCTTACGACCGCCCCGCGGCGCGCTCGGCGGTGCAGTCGGAGCAGCGGCCGAAGATGGCGAAATGCTTGAGGTCGGTGTCGAAGCCGTGCTGGTCGCGGAGGCTGTCGATCAGCGGCTGGGCGATCTCGGTACCGGTCTCGGTGACCTTCTCGCAGTCCCGGCAGACCAGGTGCAGATGGTGGTGGCGGCCGGCCAGGTGGTAGGTCGGGGCGCCGTGCCCGAGGTGGGCGTGCGAGACCAGGCCCAGCTCCTCCAGCAGCTCCAGGGTCCGGTAGACGGTGGAGATGTTGACGCCGCTGGCGGTCTGCCGGACGTGGCAGAGGATGTCGTCCGGGGTGGCGTGGTCGAGCGCGTCGACCGCCTCCAGCACGAGCTGCCGCTGCGGGGTGAGCCGGTACCCGCGCTCGCGCAGGTCGGCCTTCCAGTCGCCGGAGAGCTGCCAGTCGGTGGTGCCGGTGTCCGCCACGGTCCTGTCCCTGCCAAACGTCGGGGGTCCTGGAGCAAGTGTAGGGACCGGCCCCGGGCCGGTCCCTACCGTGTGCGCGACTCGCGGGCGGGCACGCCTACTTGAAGAAGGCGATGCCGTCGTCCGGCAGGTCGTTGATGTCCTTGATCAGCTGGGCCGGCGAGAGCACCTTCTTCAGCTGGGCGGACATGTACGGGCGCAGCGGCACGTTCGGGGCGGCCTTCTCGCCCACCCAGAGCAGCTCCTCGTTGACGAAGCCGTAGAGCCGCTTGCCGCCCGAGTACTCCGGGGAGCCCTCGATCCGGGCCACCGCGTCGGTGGAGACGTCGATCTGGGGCTTGCCGTCGGCCAGCTCGCCGTACCAGATCTCCACCGTGCCGTCGTCACGGACGGACGAGATCTCGACCCCGCGGGCGCCGCTGGTGCCGTGCTGGTTGCTGGTGATCCGCCAGAAGGCGTGCTCGTTCTCCAGCGGGCGGACCTTCTCGCCCTCGCTGTTCAGCACCCAGGTGCGGGAGCGGAACTCCAGGAAGGGCCGTCCGTCGTGGCGGATGACGATCTCCTGGCCGAAGTTGCACTTCTCGGCGCCGGGGCCCCCCTCACCCGGCAGAGGGGCGTAGACGCCCGCGCCCTCCCAGGTGCCGAGGAGGAAGGCGAGCGGGACGACGTCCTTGTGGAGGTCAGAGGGGATCTCGATCATGTTCCTGGTCGCTGTCGTCGGTGCGGGAGTACTTCAACCGTACGGCAGTGGCGCTCAGCGCTGGCCCTGGTAGAGCTTCATCACCGAGAAGATGGCGAACCAGGTGATCAGCACGGCCATGAGGGCCAGCAGACCGTCGAAGAAGATTTCCAGACCGGACACGGGGGGCTCCCATTGCGGCGACAGTGTGGTGGATTTTGCTGCCGCTCACTCTATCCGGCGGGTGGGGGAGGGTCTCGGTGAGCCCCACCACGTCGGCGATCTAGGGTGTCGGCATGGCCCAGAAGAAGAAGCTCGTCATCAAGGTGACCGCCGGGGCTGACGCCCCCGAGCGGTGCTCGCAGGCGTTCACGGTGGCGGCGGTGGCCGTCGCCAGCGGCATCGAGGTCTCGCTCTGGCTGACCGGCGAGTCGGCCTGGTTCGCCCTGCCCGGGCGGGCGGCGGAGTTCGAGCTGCCGCACGCGGCGCCGCTGCCGGACCTGCTGGAGTCGGTGCTGGCCGGCGGCACGCTCACGCTGTGCACCCAGTGCGCGGCGCGGCGCGGGATCGAGCAGCAGGACACCCTCGAAGGCGTCCGGATCGCGGGCGCGCAGGTCTTCGTCAGCGAGATCATGGCCGACGACGTGCAGGCGCTCGTCTACTGACGGGGTTCGTGGTCGGGGCGGTCCCGGTCGTGGCCGGGGTCGTCCCACTTGGGGTCCTCCCAGCGCGGGTCGTCCCACCAGTCGTCCTCGGGGTCGCGCCGGTTGGCGAACACCGCCGCCGCCGGCGGGATGACCATCGCGACCACGCACAGCGCCACGGCCGCCGGCACGGAGACGAACCGCACCGCTCCCCAGGCCAGCACGAAGAGGCCCAGGCAGACGCCCATCATGGCGTAGTAGTAGCGGCGGCGCCGGCGGGTCTGCACCCTTCCACGGTATGCCCGGGGGCCCCCGCTCGGCAGGGGCCCCCGGTCATGCTGTTCCGTCGCCGGTCAGACGGCGATGGCGACCTCGGTCAGGTTGCCCTGGGAGGCGACCACCTGGCGGTCCACGGTCTGGCCCGGGATGAGCGCGCGCAGGGTCCACTTGCCCGGGCGGGCGAAGAACCGGAACTGGCCGGTCGCCGAGGTGGGCACCTCGGCCGTGAACTCGTTGTTCTCGTCGAGCAGTCGCACGTAGCCGTTGACCGGCTCGCCGTCGCGGGTCACCGAACCCTGGATGATCGTCTCGTTCGCCACGTCAACTCCTGCCAGGTCCGGGCCGCCGGCCTTCGCACCGCACATTGTCTTGTTTCCCTTCTGCCTTACGGGTGGAGCCGGAGGCTCAGTTGCCGAGCTCGATCGGCACGCCGACGAGGCTGCCGTACTCGGTCCAGGAACCGTCGTAGTTCTTCACGTTCTCCTGGCCGAGCAGCTCGTGCAGCACGAACCAGGTCAGCGCGGAGCGCTCGCCGATGCGGCAGTAGGCGATGGTGTCCTTCGCCAGGTCGACGCCCTCGGCCTCGTAGAGGGCCTTGAGCTCGTCGTCGCTCTTGAAGGTGCCGTCGTCGTTGGCGTTCTTGGCCCACGGGATGTTGCGCGCGCTCGGCACGTGGCCGGGGCGCTGCGACTGCTCCTGCGGGAGGTGGGCCGGGGCGAGCAGCTTACCGGAGAACTCGTCGGGCGAGCGGACGTCGACCAGGTTGAGGTTGCCGATGGCGGCGATCACGTCGTCGCGGAAGGCCCGGATCGAGGAGTCGGCGGCCTGCGCCTTGTACGCGGTGGCGGCGCGCTGCGGCACCTCGACGACCAGGTCGCGGGAGTCCAGCTCCCACTTCTTGCGGCCGCCGTCGAGCAGGCGGACGTCGCCGTGGCCGTACAGCTTGAAGTACCAGTAGGCGTAGGAGGCGAACCAGTTGTTGTTGCCGCCGTAGAGGACGACGATGTCGTCGTTGGCGATGCCCTTGGCGCTGAGCAGCGCCTCGAAGCCGGCCTGGTCGATGAAGTCGCGGCGGACCGGGTCCTGGAGGTCGGTCTTCCAGTCGATCCGGACCGCGTTGCGGATGTGGTTCTTCTCGTAGGCGGAGGTGTCCTCGTCGACCTCGACGATGACGACCTTCGGGTCGTCCAGGTGGGCCTGGACCCAGTCGGCGTCGACCAGGACGTCGCTGCGGCTCATGGTGATGTTCTCCATCCGGGGGCGGTTGGCGGAAGGTGCTCGCTGCTTCGGGTGCTGCTGCTCAGCGGTGGTGCTGGTCGCCCGTCGGCCACCGGTCCGAATTCATGTCCGAATAGTGGGACTGACGGCGGTGTACGGCGCGACCGGGCGGTGCGTGGAGAAGTACGGCGGCGAAGCCCGGCCGAGGGGCCGTCGGCGATCGCCGGAAGAAATCGGCGGCGGGGGCAACTGCCCTGCCTGGACGCCGAGTTAACGCATTCGACACAGACAGGCGGCCACGCGGCACAGGTCTACCGCCCGCCGCTTGGTGAGATCCGTCTGTCGCTTCATGCGGACGATGCTAGGGACACCGGACGCCCGCTGTCATCAGCGTATCGAATAGCGAGACCGAATGGCTCGCATCATGGGATTTGACCTGTTCTTGGGCGACCGGAACCGGCCGGAGCCGGGACGGCGGGTGCGCCGGGCCCGGCCCGGCGGCGGGTACGCCACCGCTCCGCGGCCGGTGCTGGACAGCGCGTCTCGCGGAGCGGAACGGGGGAACGGGGGAACGGGGGGAGAGGCGCGGCGGGGGTCAGCCGATCAGCTTGACGTCCTTGCCGTCGAAGCCCAGCCGGAAACCCTCCTCCTGCGGCGTGACCGAGGACAGGTCCAGCCCGGCGGGCAGCTCGGAGAGGGTGAAGCTGATCGGGTCGATGGCCCGGTCGGACACCCCGGCCAGCAGGGAGGCCATCGCGCTCAGCTCGAAGCCGTCCACCGTGACGGTGTTGCCCTGGCTGTGCACCGCGGCCTCGCCGACCGGGAACGGCCCCAACGAGGCCTTGACCTTGCCCGGACCGCCGTAGGAGAGGCTCAGCCGGGTGCCCGTGCCCAGCGAGAGCCGGCCCGCGTTCGGCACCAGCTCCGAGGCCGGCGGCAGCAGCCGGGAGAGGTCCGCGTAGGTGATCAGCCCGGAGCCGCTCCCCCGGTCCACGGTGGCGCTGCTCATGTTCCCGCTCACCTCGACCCCGGACAGCTCGGCCTGGAACGCGTGCAGGGCCACCTTGTCCTTGCCCTCGCCGACGGTCAGCCCGTCCGAGGAGATCCGCACGTCGTCCAGCTTCCGCGAGACGACCTGGGTGAGGAACGGGAAGCCCTCGATCGAGACGTCCGGCTTGCCGCTCATCCGGCCGCTCTTCAGGATCTGCTCGGCCGCCTCGTCCTCGGCGACACCGACCGCGATCCGGTCGGCGCCCACCAGCGCTCCCGAGAGCACCACCACGCCGATCGTCGCCTTCAGCCAGCCGCGCATCGCTCTCCCCCGTCGTCGCCGGTCGCTGTCGCCCGCCCCCGCTCCGGCGGACCGGGCCGTTCCGGTGCGGCCGCTCCCGCACGACCGTACGACGTCCCGCCCCGGAGCATGGTTCCGGGGCGGGACGGCACGGCCGTCAGCCGAGCAGCGCGGTGGCGATCCACACCAGCGGCGCGGCGACCGCGAGCGGCAGCGCCACGCCCGCCGTCATGTGCACGAACCGGGACGGGAAGTCGTACCCGGCCACCCGGCGCCCGATCAGCGCGCCGAGCCCGGCCGCCAGGCCCAGGAACGGCGGAGCGCCGACCGCGAAGCCCAGGCCGACCGCCGCGAGCAGGCCCAGCAGCGGGCCCGACCAGCGCGGGCCGGGCAGCGGCGCGGCGGCCAGCAGGGTCGCCAGCGCGACCGCGCCGACCGCCGCCGGCACCCAGTCGGCCAGCAGCAGCGCGGTGCAGAGCACCGTCACCACGGTGGCGGAGCCGAGCACGGTGAGCGCGTAGAACCGTTCCTTGGGATCGGCGGGCCGGAACGTCTGGAGCACCAGGACCAGCAGGAAGAACCCGCCGAGCGTGCCCACCACGGCGGCCGTGCCACCGTCCTCGTCGGCCAGCAGCACCGAGACGTCGGCCACCACGCCGGACAGCGCCGCCAGCGCGATGCCCTGGCGGGCCGGCCACATGCCGTTCAGCCGGAACCAGCCGGCCGCCGTCAGGCCCTGGAGCAGGACGAGCACCAGCGCGAGCGCCACCTGGCCGAGCGCCGCGCCCCCGGCCAGCAGGGCGGCGGCGGCGGCGGTGATCAGGGCCGGCTGGAGGCCCGGGTCGTTGATCGGCGAACCGGTCCGGACGGGCGGGGCCGCCGGGGACGGAGCCGTGACCGGAGCCGGGCTCTGGGCCGCGGCCGGGGCCGGGGCCGGGAACGGCTGGGTGCCGAGC
>NZ_JBHYUU010000182.1:0-15896 GCF_042749955.1 Kitasatospora sp. NPDC059462
GTCGCCGACCGAACCGAAGCGCGACCGGCCGTACCGGCGGCCGACCGAACCGAACCGTACCGAACCGAAGTCCCCGCCGGACCCCGGGGCGACCGAACCCCCGGCCCCGCCTCCACAGGGTTAGTGCCGCGGGTATTGGATTTCGTTGACAGTCTTCACTTCGCCTTCCTAGTGTCATGACCGCGGCTGACACGGCACATTGCGGTACGGGGTGAGGCGGCCCCCGTGCCCGTGCACAATCCTCGGGAACTCCTGGAAGGCGAAACATGACCGCGGCACAGCCCACGACTTTCACCACCGTCCGCGAGGGATTCTTCAATCCGCCGGCCGAGATCCGGAAACTGCGCGAAGAAACCCCGATTACCCGGATGGCTTTCGCGGACGGCCACCTCGGCTGGCTGGTGACCGGATATTCCACCGCCCGCGCGGTGCTCTCCGACAACCGTTTCAGCGCCCGGGGCGAACTGAAGCACCCGCCGGTTCCCCGCTCGGCGGTGCTGGAGGAAGCGCCGGCGGCCCCGCCCGGCATGTTCATCCAGCACGACGCCCCCGAGCACCAGCGCTACCGCAAGCTGCTCGTCGGCGAGTTCACCGTCCGCCGGATGCGCCTGCTCACCGAGTGGATCGAGCGGATCGTCGAGGAGCGGCTGGACGCGATGGAGAAGGTCGGCTCCCCGGCCGACCTCTTCGAGCACTTCGCGCTGGCGATCCCCACCCTGGTGATCACCGAACTGCTCGGCGTGCCCTACGCGGACCGCGCGCAGTTCCACCGCGACGCCGAGGTCTGGAGCAGCTTCGGCGCCTCCGTCGAGGACGTCACGGCGGCCTTCGCGAGCCTCGGCTCCTACCTGCACGGCCTGGTCCTGGCCAAGCGCGCCGAGCCCGGGGACGACATCCTGAGCGGCCTGATCACCGGGGAGGGCAACCTCACCGACGAGGAGCTCACCTCGATCGCCTTCCTGCTGCTGGTCGCCGGGCACGAGACCACCGCCAACCAGATCGGCCTGAGCACCTTCGCCCTGCTCAACCACCCCGAGCAGCTGGCCGCGCTGCGCGCCGACCCCTCGCTGATGGACGGCGCGGTGGAGGAACTGCTGCGCTACCTGAGCATCGTGCACCACGGCCCGACGCGCGCCGCGCTGGAGGACGTCGAGATCGAGGGCAACCTGATCAGGGCGGGCGAGGTGGTGATGATCTCGCTGGCGGCCGCCAACCGCGACCCCGAGCGCTACACCGAGCCCGAGGACCTCGACGTCACCCGGGTGATGGCCAACCACCTCGCCTTCGGCCACGGCGTCCACCAGTGCCTGGGCCAGCAGCTGGCCCGGATCGAGCTGCGCTGCGCCCTGGGCGCGCTGCTGCGGCGCTTCCCCGGCCTGCGCCTCGCGGTGCCGGCCGAGGAGGTCGGACTCCGCCACGACATGCAGGTCTACGGCGTCTACCGGCTCCCGGTGGCCTGGTAGCCCGGGCCGATGCGGATCGAGATCAGCGAGGAGCTCTGCTGCAGCGCGGGCATGTGCACGCTGACCGCGCCCGAGGTGTTCGACCAGGACGACGAGGACGGCACCGTCGTCCTGCTCGACGCCGAGCCGCCCACCGACCTCCACCCCGCCGTCCGCGAGGCGGCGCACCGCTGTCCGTGCACGGCCATCACGGTGCACGAGAACGGCTGAACCCCGGCGGTCCCCACCCAGACCACCCGTTCGACGAAGACCCGGTCCCCGGGTCGGAAGGCCAGGTACAGAGAGCGTGTCCGAGAACCAGAACCTGTCCCGCCGCCGCCTGCTCGGCATGGCCGCGCTGAGCGCGGCCGCGCTCGCCGGCACCACCACGATCGCCGCCCCCGGCCGCGCCCACGCCGCCGCCGGCCCGGGCTCCGGCTCCGGCTCCGACGTCACCTTCGTGCCGGCCGTGGTGATCGGCACCGGCTACGGCGCGGCGGTCTCCGCGCTGCGCCTGGGCGAGGCCGGCGTCCAGACGCTGATGCTGGAGATGGGCCAGCTGTGGAACCAGCCCGGCCCGGACGGCAACGTCCACTGCGGGATGCTCAGCCCGGACAAGCGCTCCAGCTGGCTGAAGACCCGCACCGAGGCGCCGCTGGGCTCGTTCCTCTGGCTCGACGTGGTCAACCGCGACATCGAGTCGTACACCGGCGTGCTGGACCGGGTCGCCTACGACCAGATGTCCGTCTACGTCGGGCGCGGCGTCGGCGGCGGCTCGCTGGTCAACGGCGGCATGGCCGTGCAGCCGCGGCGCTCGTACTTCGAGGAGGTCCTCCCGCAGGTCGACTCCCAGGAGATGTACGACCGGTACTTCCCGCGCGCCAACACCATGCTGCGGGTGAACCACATCCCGCCGGGCTGGTTCGAGCAGACCGAGTGGTACCAGTACGCGAGGGTCTCCCGGGCGGCGGCGGCCAAGGCGGGCCTCGGCACGGTGTTCGTGCCCAACGTCTACGACTTCGGCTACATGCAGCAGGAGGAGGCCGGCACCGCGACGAAGTCCGCGCTGGCCGGCGAGGTCATCTACGGCAACAACCACGGCAAGCAGAGCCTCGACAAGACCTACCTGGCCGCCGCGCTGGGCACCGGCAAGGTCGTGATCCAGACGCTGCACCGGGTGCGGACGATCACCCGGCAGGCCGACGGCACCTACCTGCTGGGCGTGGACCGGATCGACACCGGCGGGAAGGTCGTGGAGACCAGGCGGATCTCCTGCCGCCACCTGTTCCTGGGCGCCGGCAGCCTCGGCTCCACCGAACTGCTGGTGCGCGCCCGGGAGACCGGCACGCTGCCGAACCTCAACGCCGAGGTCGGGGCGGGCTGGGGCCCCAACGGCAACATCATGACCGCGCGCGCCAACCACGTGTGGAACCCCACCGGCGCCCGCCAGTCCTCGATCCCCGCGCTGGGCATCGACGACTGGGACAACGCCGCCGCCCCGGTCTTCGCGGAGATCGCGCCGATGCCGGCCGGCCTGGAGACCTGGGTCAGCCTGTACCTGGCGATCACCAAGAACCCCCAGCGCGGCACCTTCGTCTACGACGCCGCCACCGACCGGGCCCGGCTCCAGTGGACCCGCGCCCAGAACGCGCCCGCCGTGGCCGCCGCCAAGTCGCTGTTCGACCGGATCAACGCGGCCAACACCACGATGTACCGCTACGACCTCTTCGGCAGCTCGCTGAAGAACTTCGCCGACGACTTCTGCTACCACCCGCTCGGCGGCTGCGTGCTCGGAAAGGCGACCGACGGCTACGGCCGGGTCGCCGGTTACCAGAACCTGTACGTCACCGACGGTTCACTGATTCCGGGGTCCATCGGTGTCAATCCGTTCGTGACCATCACGGCGCTGGCCGAGCGCAATATCGAGCGCATCATCCAGCAGGACATCACCGCCCGCTAGAACGACTGTTCGGCCCTCGGCGGATTTCCGCGCGGACGCGGCGCTGCGTCCGCGCGGAAAATGCACGGTTCTGGCTGTCATTCATCAGGTCGATGGAGCATGGTAATGAGCGAGTTCGATTCGGTTAAACCCGCGTTCGACATGATGACCGGGGAAGCGGTCGCCGTCATCGGCGCGGCCCGCCGCCCGGCACGGCCCTCCGACGGGATCGACGCGGAGTTCTTCGGGCTCCCGTCCGCCGGGTCCGCGGTGGCGGGCCCGGACCGGGCCGTGCTGCTGGAACCGCTCTGGGAGGCCCTGGAGGACGCCGGCGTCGTACCCTCGGCGCCGGCGGGCTCGGGCACCGGTGTCTTCCTCGCCCTGCCGCAGGGGCCGGACGACGACGGCGGCGAGGACGCCTTCGCCGCCCTGGTCGGCACCGCGCTGAGGCTGGCCGGCGGGGGCGCGGGCGTCGCCGTCACCCGGTCCGTGCGGGAGGCCCTGCACGCCGCCCGCGCGAGCCTGTGCAGCGGCGCGCACGAGCTCGCGCTCGTCGCCGGACCGGACCCGCTGCTCCCCGGCCCCGACGGGCCGGCGGAGCAGGACGCCCACGGCGCCGTCCTGCTCAAGCCGCTCGCCCGCGCGCTCGCCGACGGCGACCGGATCCACGCCGTGCTCGACGGCGAGAACCTCCTGCCGGCACCCGGCCCCGCGACGGCGGCCGGCCCCGACGACGAACCGGCCACCGCAGCCGCGCCGCACCCGGTGGCCTGGGTCGTCTCCGCGCCCGACCCCGGGGCGCTCGCCACCCAGGCGCAGCGCCTCCACGCGGACCTGACCGGCCGTCCCGCGCTGCGGCCCGCCGACGTGGGCCACGCCCTGGCCACCACCCGCCACCGGTTCGCCGAACGCGCCGTCGTCCTCGGCGACACCCGCGAGGACCTGCTCGCCGGGCTCGCCGCCGCGGCCCGCGGCGACCTCGCCGCCAACCTGGTGCGCGGCACCGCCGGCCCGGCCCGCGCCGCCCTCCTGCTGCCCGGCCAGGGCGCGCAGTGGGCCGGCATGGGCGCCGAACTCCTCGACACCTGCGCCGCGTTCCGCGAGTCCGCCGAGGCCTGCCGGGCGGCCCTCGCCCCGCACCTGGACTTCGACGTGCTGGACGTGCTGCGCGACGCCCCCGGCGCCCGGCCGCTGGAGGGCGTGGAGGTCATCCAGCCCGCCCTGTTCGTCTTCCAGGTCGCCCTCGCCGACACCTGGCGCGCGTTCGGCGTGCGGCCGCGGGCCGTGGCGGGCCACAGCCTCGGCGAGATCGCCGCGGCCCACCTCGCGGGCGCGCTCACGCTGGCCGACGCGGCCCGGGTGGTGACCGTCTGGAGCCGCTGGGAGGCGACGCTGGCCGGCCGCGGCGCGATGGTCGTCATCCCGCTGCCCGCCGAGGAGGTCGCCGCCCGCCTGGCCCGCCGGGACGGCCGGCTGGTGATCAGCGCGTACAACGGGCCCGCCTCCGTGGTGGTCTCCGGCGACGCCGACGCCGCCCTCGACCTGCTCGCCGAGCTGAACGCCGAGGGCGTGCGCGCCCGCCGGGTGGCCGTCGACGTGGCCGCGCACTCGCCCCAGATCGAGGAGATCCGCGCCCAGGTGCTGGACGGGCTGGCCGGCCTGCGCCCGCGCACCGCCCACACCCCCCTCTACTCCTCGCTGGACGGCGCCCGCATCGACGGCAGCGAGGCGGACGCCGACCACTGGTACGCGCTGCTGCGCCGGCCCGTGCAGTTCGAGCGGACCACCCGCGCGCTGGTCGCCGACGGCCACGACCTGCTGATCGAGGTCGGCCCGCACCCCTCGCTGACCGCCGCCGTCCAGGACAGCGCCGCCGCCGAGGGCCGCGAGGCCGCCGTGCTCGGCTCGCTGCGCCGCGAGCAGGGCGGGCTGCGCCGGCTGCACACCGCGCTCGCCGAGGCCCACGTCCGGGGCGCCGAGGTCGACTGGCCCGCCGCGGTCGCCGCCGCCGGCGCCCCGGCCCCGCGCCCCGTGCCGCTGCCCACCTACGCCTTCCGCCGTCCGGGCGACGAGCGGGCCCGCCCGGCCGGCCGCACGGGCCTGCGCGAGCGGCTGCTCGCCCTGCCCGCGAGCGAGCACGAGCGGGTCACCGGAGAACTGGTGCAGGCCGTCGTCGCCACCCTGCTCGGCTCCGCCGGCCCCGGCGCGATCACCGCCGAGCGCTCCTTCCGCGACCTCGGCCTCGACTCGGTCGGCGCCGTCGAACTGCGCAACCGGCTGGGCGAGGCCACCGGACTCGCCCTGCCGCACACCGTGGTCTTCGAACACCCCACGCCCGCCTCCCTGGTGCGCCGTCTGCTGACCGAGGCGCTCGGCGCCGGCGAGCGGGCGGCCGAGGACGAGACGGTGGCCGCCTGGGACGAGCCGATCGCGATCGTCGCGATGAGCTGCCGCCTGCCCGGCGGGATCAGCACCCCCGAGGAGCTGTGGCGGGTGCTGAGCGCGGGCGAGGACACCCTCTCGGCCCTCCCGCGCGACCGCGGCTGGGACGTCGACGGGCTCTACGACGCCGAGCCCGGCCTCGCCGGGCGCTACTACCAGCGCGAGGGCGGGTTCCTGCACGACGCCGCCGACTTCGACCCCGAGTTCTTCGGGATCTCGCCGCGCGAGGCGCTGGCCATGGACCCGCAGCAGCGCCTGCTGCTGGAGACCGCCTGGGAGGCCTTCGAGCGGGCCGGCATCGTCCCGCGGAGCCTGCGCGGCAGCCGCACCGGCACCTTCGTCGGCGCCATGACCCCGGACTACGGCCCGCGCCTGCACCAGGGCGACGAGGAACTCGGCGGGTACCTGCTGACCGGCAGCACCGCCAGCGTCGCCTCCGGGCGGATCGCCTACTCCTTCGGCCTGGAGGGGCCGGCGGTGACGGTCGACACGGCCTGCTCCTCCTCCCTGGTGGCCCTGCACCTGGCCGTGCAGGCGCTGCGCTCGGGCGAGTGCTCGCTGGCGCTCGCCGGCGGCGCCACCGTCATCCCCACGGTGGGCATGTTCCTGGAGTTCAGCCGCCAGCGGGCCCTGGCGCCCGACGGCCGCTGCAAGGCCTTCTCGGACCGGGCGGACGGCTTCGGCCTCGCCGAGGGCACCGGCATGCTCCTGCTGGAGCGGCTGTCCGACGCCCGGCGCCACGGCCACCCCGTGCTGGCCCTGGTGCGCGGCACCGCGATCAACCAGGACGGCGCCAGCAACGGACTGACCGCCCCCAGCGGCACCGCGCAGCAGCGGGTGATCCGCCAGGCCCTGGCCGTCGCGGGGCTCGCCCCGGCCGACGTCGACGCGGTGGAGGCGCACGGCACCGGGACCCGCCTCGGCGACCCGATCGAGGCGCAGGCCCTGCTGGCGACCTACGGGCAGGACCGTGAACTCCCCCTGTGGCTGGGCTCGCTGAAGTCGAACATCGGCCACACCCAGGCCGCGGCCGGCATCGCGGGCGTCATCAAGATGGTCCTCGCGCTCCAGCACCGGACCCTGCCGAGGACCCTGCACGCGGCCGAGCCCTCAACCCGGGTGGACTGGACGGCGGGCGCGGTGCGGCTGCTGGCCGAGCCCGTCGACTGGTCCGACGGCGACCGCCCGCGCCGGGCCGGCGTCTCCTCCTTCGGCATCAGCGGCACCAACGCCCACGCCATCCTCGAACAGGCGCCCGCCACCGACCGGGACGAGGCCGCCGAGGCCACCACACCCGCCGAGCCCGCCGAGCCCGCCGCCGACGCCGTCCCGCAGGGCGCGGCGCAACCCGTGCCGTGGCTGCTCTCCGCCCGCACCCCCGAGGCCCTCGCCGCCCAGGCCCGCGCGCTGCTCGCGCACGCCGAGGCCCACCCCGGACTGCACCCCGCCGACCTCGGCCACGCCCTGGTCCGCACCCGCACCGCCTTCGAGCACCGGGCCGTGGTGGTCGGCGCGGACCACGCGGAACTGACCGACGGGCTGCGGGCGCTGGCCGCCGGCGGCACCGCCCCCAACACCGCCCAGGGCCAGGCCGCCGAGGGCCGGCGGGTGGTCTTCGTCTTCCCCGGCCAGGGCTCGCAGTGGGCCGGCATGGCGGTCGACCTGCTGGACGGCTCGGCGGTCTTCCGCGAGCGGATGCGCGCCTGCGGCGCCGCGCTCGCCCCCTACGTCGACTGGTCGCTGGAGGACGTGCTGCGCGGCGCCCCCGGCGCACCGGCGCTGGAGGCCGCCGCCGTCGTGCAGCCCGCGCTGTGGGCCGTCATGGTGTCGCTGGCGGAGCTGTGGACCGCCTCCGGCGTCCGGCCCTCGGCCGTGGTCGGCCACTCCCAGGGCGAGATCGCCGCCGCCTGCGTGGCGGGCGCCCTCGACCTCGACGACGCGGCCCGCGTCGTCGCGCTGCGCAGCCGGCTGCTGGCCCGGCTCGCCGGGCTCGGCGGCATGGTGGCCCTGCCGCAGCCGCCGGCGGAGGTCACCGCACGGCTGGCCCGCTGGGACGGCAGGATCGGCGTCGCGGCCGTGAACGGCCCCCGCTCGGTGGTGGTCTCCGGCGACGCGGACGCGCTGGACGACCTGATGGTCTCCTGCGAGCTGGACGGCGTGCGGGCCCGGCGGGTGCCGGTGGACTACGCCTCGCACTGCGCCCACGTCGAGGCCATCGAGGAGGAGCTCGCCGGGGCGCTGGCGGGCATCACCCCGCACGCCCCGCAGGTGCCGTTCTACTCCACGGTCACCGGCGAGGTGGTCCGGGGCGCGGAGCTCGACGCCGCCTACTGGTACCGCAACCTGCGCGGCACCGTGCAGTTCGAGTCGGCCACCCGGCGGCTGCTGGCCGACGGCCACCAGGTCTTCGTCGAGGCCAGCCCGCACCCGGTGCTCGCCCTCGGCGTCCAGGAGAGCGCGGAGGCCGCCGGGGCGCCCGCCGAGGTGGTGGGCTCGCTCAACCGGGGACAGGGCGGCCCCGACCGGTTCCTGCGGGCGCTCGGCGAGGCCCACGTCCGGGGCGTGGACGTCGACTGGCCGGCGGTCTTCCCCGGCCGCGCCGCCCGCACCCTCGCCCTGCCGACCTACCCCTTCCAGCGCCGCCGCCTGTGGCTGGACCCGGACGCGCCCGCCGCCGCGGCCCCGGCGGTCCGCGACGCGGCCGAGACGCGGTTCTGGGAGGCCGTCGAGAACGAGGACCTCCGGACGCTGGCCGACACCCTGGCCCTGGACGCCGACGCCGCGCTCGCCGAGGTGCTCGGCGGTCTGGCCGCCTGGCGGCGGCAGGCCGACGAGACCGCCACGGTCGACGGCTGGCGCTACCGGATCGACTGGCGGCCCCTGCCGCGCACCCCGGCGGCGCTGACCGGGACCTGGCTGGTCGTCGCCCCCGCCCCGGTCGCCGCCTCCGCCGCCGCGGCCGACGGGGAGCCGCCCCGGCTCACCGCGATCCGCCGCGCGCTCGCCGAGCACGGCGCGCGCACCGAGCTGTTCACCGTCGAGCCCGGCGAGGACCGCGGGCGGCTGGCGGCCCGGCTGGCCGGGCTGGACACCGCCGGCCTCACCGGAGTGCTGTCCCTGCTGGCGGACGCGGAGCAGGAGCTGCCGGACCACCGGGTGACGGCCGGCCTCGCCGCGACCGTCGCCCTCGTCCAGGCGCTCGGCGACGCGGACCTCGGCGCCCCGCTGTGGTGCCTCACCTCCGGCGCGGTCGCCACCGGTCCCCAGGACCCGCCGCGCAGCCCGGCGCAGGCCCAGCTCTGGGGGCTGGGACGCGTGGTGGGCGCCGAGTACCCGCAGCGCTGGGGCGGCCTGATCGACCTGCCCGAGGAGCCGGACGAGCGCTCCCTCGCCCTGCTGGCCGGCGCCCTGGGCGGCTCGCGCGGCGAGGACGAACTGGCGGTCCGTGACGGCGTGGCACTCGGCCGGCGGCTGGTCAGGGCCGCCGCGAGCGCCGCCCCCGCCCGGGCCGGACTGCGACCGCGCGGCACCGTCCTGGTCACCGGCGGCACCGGCACCCTGGGCGCCCACGTCGCCCGCCGACTGGCGCACGACGGCGCCGAGCACCTGGTCCTGACCAGCCGCGCCGGCCAGGACGCGCCGGGCGCCGCCGAACTGCGCGCCGAACTGGAGGCCATCGGCGCCCGCACCACCGTCGCCGCCTGCGACGTGGCCGACCGGGACCAGCTGCGCACGCTGCTCGACTCGCTGGCCGGGGAACCGCCGCTCACCGGCATCGTGCACGCCGCCGGTGTCCTGGACGACGGCGTGCTCGACGCGCTGACCGTCGAACGCCTGGAGCGGGTCCTGCGCCCCAAGGTGGACGCCGCCCTCAACCTGCACGAGCTCACCGCCGACCGCGAGCTGGACTTCTTCGTCCTGTTCTCCTCGGTGGCCGGTGTCGTCGGCAACGCCGGCCAGGGCGGCTACGCCGCGGCCAACGCCTTCCTGGACGCGCTCGCCCACCGGCGCCGCGCCGAGGGCCTGCCCGCCACCGCCGTCTCCTGGGGCTCCTGGGGCTCCGGCGGCATGATGGCCGACGCCGTCGAACAGCACCTCAGCCGCCGCGGCATCGTCCCGATGCCCGCCGACCTCGGCGTCGAGGCGCTGCGCCGGGCCATGGAGCACGACGACACCGCGGTCACCGTGGCCGACATCGCGTGGGACCGCTTCGTGGCGGCCTTCGCCGTCACCGGCCGCTACCCCCTGCTGAACGACCTGCCCGAGGCGCGCCGGCTGCTGGACGGCGGAGCGGCCACGGCCGCCGCCGGGGCGCAGGACGGCGCCGGCGGCCGACCGGCGCTCGCCCAGCGGCTGGCCGGGCTGTCCGCGACCGACGCGGCCCGCACGGTCCTCGAACTGGTCCGGGCGCAGGCCGCCACGGTGCTCGGCCACGCGGGACCGTCCGCCGTCCAGCCCGGGCGGGCCTTCCGCGAGGTCGGCTTCGACTCGCTGACCGCCGTCGAACTGCGCAACCGGCTCTCCGCGGCGACCGGCCTGCGGCTGCCCACCACCGTCGTGTTCGACCACCCCACCCCCACGGCCCTGGCGGGCTACCTGCACGCCGAGGCCGGCGGGCAGCGGGAGGAGCGGGGCGAGGCGTCGCACCCGGTGAACCCGGCGGGTCCGGGCGCGGACGGCGAGCCGATCGCCATCGTCTCGATGAGCTGCCGCTTCCCCGGCGGGGTCCACTCGCCCGAGCAGCTGTGGCAGCTGCTGGCCGACGGCGCCGACGCGCTGACCGGCTTCCCCGAGGACCGCGGCTGGGACCTCGACACCCTCTACCACCCCGACCCCGAGCACCTCGGGACCACCTACTCCCGCGAGGGCGGGTTCCTGCACGACGCCGCCGAGTTCGACGCCGCCTTCTTCGGGATCTCGCCGCGCGAGGCGCTGGCCATGGACCCGCAGCAGCGCCTGCTGCTGGAGACCTCCTGGGAGGCGTTCGAGCGGGCCGGCATCGACCCGGCCACGCTCAAGGGGACCGCGTCCGCCGTCTTCGTCGGCTCCAACGGCCAGGACTACGCCTCCGGCCCGGGCCGGGCACCCGAGGGCGTCGAGGGCTACCTGCTCACCGGACGCGCCGCCAGCGTCGTCTCCGGCCGCCTGGCCTACGTCTTCGGCCTGGAGGGGCCGGCGGTGACGGTGGACACGGCGTGCTCGTCCTCGCTGGTCGCCCTGCACCTGGCGGTGCAGGCGCTGCGGCAGGGCGAGTGCACGCTCGCGCTGGCGGGCGGGGTGACCGTGATGGCCGACCCCGGCGTCTTCGTCGAGTTCAGCCGCCAGCGCGGCCTGGCCGCCGACGGCCGCTGCAAGGCCTTCGCCGCGTCGGCGGACGGCACGGGCTGGGGCGAGGGCGTCGGCATGCTGCTGCTGGAGCGGCTCTCCGACGCGCGCCGCCACGGGCACCCGGTGCTGGCCGTGGTGCGCGGCAGCGCGATCAACCAGGACGGCGCGTCCAACGGCCTGACGGCGCCGAACGGGCCGTCGCAGCAGCGGGTGATCCGTCAGGCGCTGGCGAACGCGGAGCTGTCGGCCGCGGACGTCGACGTGGTGGAGGCGCACGGCACCGGCACCACGCTGGGTGACCCGATCGAGGCGCAGGCGCTGCTGGCCACCTACGGCAAGGACCGCGAACGGCCGCTGTGGCTGGGCTCGTTGAAGTCCAACATCGGCCACACCCAGGCGGCGGCCGGAGTGGCGGGTGTGATCAAGATGGTGCTGGCCATGGAACACGGCCTGCTGCCGAAGACCCTGCACGTGGACGAGCCGACCCCGCACGTGGACTGGTCGGCGGGCGCCGTGGAACTGCTGACGGAGGCCGTCGACTGGCCGCAGGAAGACCGCCCGCGCCGGGCCGGCGTGTCGGCCTTCGGCGTCAGCGGCACCAACGCCCACGTCATCCTGGAGGCGGTCCCGGCTCCGGACGCGGCCGAGGGGGAGCCCGGAGGCGGGGTGGACCTGCCGCTGCCGTGGGTGGTGTCGGGCAAGGACGCCGGCGCCCTCGCGTCGCAGGCCCGGCGGCTCGCCGCCCACCTCGACGAGCACCCCGACCTGGACCTCGCCGACCTGGCGTTCTCGCTCGCCACCGGCAGGGCCGCGCTGGAGCGGCGGGCGGTGATCGTGGGCCGGGACCGGGAGGACCTGCGGGCCGGACTGGCCGCGCTGGCGCAGGACGGGGCGGCCCCGCACCTGGTGCGCGGCGCGGTCGGGCCGGACGGCGCCCGGGTGGCCCTGCTCTTCTCGGGGCAGGGGAGTCAGCGGCTGGGGATGGGGCGTGAGCTGTGCGCGTCGTTCCCGGTGTTCGCGGCGGCGTTCGACGAGGTCTGCGCCGCCGTGGACGTTCACCTCGAACGGCCTTTGCGGGAGGTGGTGTTCGGCGAGGACGCGGAGCTGCTGGCGCGCACCGAGTTCACTCAACCCGCGTTGTTCGCCATCGAGGTGGCGCTGTTCCGGCTGGTGGAGTCGTGGGGGGTGCGGGCGGACTTCCTGGCCGGGCACTCGATCGGCGAGTTCACCGCCGCGCACGTCGCGGGCGTGTTCTCGCTGGAAGACGCCGCCGAACTGGTGGTGGCCCGTGGCCGGTTGATGCAGGAGCTGCCGTCGGGCGGTGCGATGGTGGCGGTGCAGGCCCCGGAGGACGAGGTCGTGCCGTTGCTCGCCGGTCGCGAGGACAGCGTGGGTATCGCGGCGGTCAACGGCCCGTCCTCGGTGGTGCTTTCGGGATCGGAGGACGCCGTCGCGGAGGTGGTCGCGCTCCTGGAGGGTCGCCGGACGAAGCGGCTCACGGTCTCGCACGCGTTCCACTCGCCGCTGATGGAGCCGATGCTCGCGGCCTTCCGCGCGGTGGCCGAGCGTGTCACCTTCGCCGCGCCCACCCTGCCGATCGTCTCCACCCTCACCGGACGGCCGGTCTCGGCGGAGGAGTTGGCCGACCCCGACTACTGGGTGCGCCACGTCCGCCACGCCGTCCGCTTCGCCGACGCCGTCGACACGCTCGCGGGCGAGGGCGTGACCACGTTCCTGGAGGTCGGCCCCGGCGGTCTGACCCCGATGGTCCAGGAGACCCTGCCGGACGCCGTCGCCGTCCCCGCCCTGCGCAGGGACCACGCCGAGGCCGAGTCCCTCACCACCGCGCTGGCCCACCTGCACACCCACGGCATCGCGCCCGACTGGGACGCGGTCCTCGCCGGCCGGGGCGCCCGCCGGATCGACCTGCCCACCTACGCCTTCCAGCGCCAGCACTACTGGCTCCGGATGCCGGTGGCCGCCGACGCGGCCGCGATCGGCCTCGCCGACGCCGAACACCCCATGCTGGGAGCGGTCGTGGGACTGCCGGACGGCACCACGGTGCTGACCGGACGGCTCTCGCAGACCACGCACCCCTGGCTCGCCGACCACGCGGTCTCCGACGTGGTGCTGGTCCCCGGCACGGCCTTCGTCGAACTGGCCGTCCGCGCGGCCCAGCAGGTGGGCCACGACCGGGTCGAGGAGTTCACCCTGGAGGCCCCGCTGGTGCTGCCCGACCAGGGTGGCGTCCAACTGCGGCTCACGGTCGGCCCCGAGGACCCCGCCGGACGTCGCACGCTCGCCCTGCACTCCCGGCCGGAGGACCGGCTCGACGAGCAGGAGTGGACCCGCCACGCCGGCGGGACGCTCGCGAGCGGGCCCGCAGCCGCCGAGCCGTTCGACCTGAGCGCCTGGCCGCCCCCCGGCGCCACCCCGGTGGACACCGCCGACCTCTACGACCGGCTGGACGAGCTGGGCTTCGGCTACGGCCCGGTGTTCCGCGGCCTGCGCGCGGCCTGGCGCCGGGGCGAGGACCTGTTCGCCGAGGCCGCCCTGCCCACGGCCGCCGCCGCCCAGGCGGGCGCCTACGCCCTGCACCCCGCGCTGCTCGACTCCGCGCTGCACGCCTCCTGGCTCGGCCTGCTCTCCGGCGCCGAGACCGGACAGGGCCTGCTGCCCTTCTCCTGGGGCGAGGTGGACCTGCGGGCCGGCGGCGCCGCCGTCGTCCGCGTCAAGCTGAGCCCGGCCGGGCCGGACACCGTGTCGGTGCTCGTCGCCGACGGCGCGGGACTGCCGGTCGCGTCGGTCGGAACCCTGGTGCTGCGCCCGGTCGCGGCCGAGCAACTGCGGGAGGCGGCCAGGTCCGAGCGGGACGCGCTGTTCCGGCTCGACTGGGTGGACGCGCCGCAGGGCGAGGCACTGCCCGCGTCGGCGGTGCTGACCCTGGAGGCCGCCGCCGACGGCTCGGAGCTGTCCGCGCTCGCCGACGCTCCGCTGCCGGCCTACACGGCGGTCACGGCCGCGGTGCCCGTGGACGCCGGGCCGGACGACCCGGCCGCCCTCGCCGACGCCGTCCGCGCCGCGAGCCACCGCGCGCTGCGGCTGGTCCAGGACTGGCTGGCCGACGACCGCTTCACCGCCTCGCGCCTGGTGCTGGTGACCCGGCACGCCACCGCGCCCGACGGTGCGACCGGGACGGTCGACCCGGCCCAGGCCGCCGTCTGGGGCCTGCTGCGCTCGACCCAGTCGGAGCACCCGGACCGGTTCGTGCTGGTCGACCTGGACGGCGACACCGACGCCGCCGCCGTCCTGCCCGCCGCCCTGGCCGGCGGCGAGCCGCAGCTCGCCGTCCGGGACGGGCGCGTCCTGCTGCCCCGCCTGGCGAGGAGCGCGGACCCCGGGCCCGACGCCGGCCGGACCCTCCCGACCGGAGGCACCACACTGATCACCGGCGCGACCGGCACGCTCGGCCGGCTGGTGGCACGCCACCTGGTCACCGAGCACGGCGTGCGCCACCTCCTGCTGGTGGGACGCCGAGGACTCGCGGCCGAGGGCGCGGCGCAGTTCGAGGCCGAACTCACCGCCCTGGGCGCCGAACCCGTCACCGCCGCCTGCGACGTCGCCGACCGCGACGCGCTCGCCGCACTGCTCGCGACGATCCCCGCCGAGCGCCCGCTCACGGCCGTGCTGCACGCGGCCGGCGTGGTCGACGACGGCACCGTCTCCGCGCTCACACCCGAGCGGGTGGACCGGGTGCTGCGCCCCAAGGTGGACGCGGCGCTCAACCTCCATGAGCTCACCCGGGGCACGGACCTGTCCGCGTTCGTGCTGTTCTCCTCCGTCTCCGCCACGCTCGGCGGCGCCGGGCAGGGCAACTACGCGGCGGCGAACGCCTTCCTGGACGCCCTCGCGCAGCGCCGCCGGGCGGCCGGGCTGCCGGCGGTCTCGCTGGCCTGGGGCCTGTGGGCCGAGGGCAGCGGCATGACCGGCAAGCTCGCCACCGCCGACCTCGCCCGGATCCGGCGGATGGGCCTGGCCGCGATGGACTCCGCCGAGGCCCTCGCCCTGTTCGACGCCGCGTCCGCGAGCGACGCCGAGGTGCTCTACCCGGTGCGCCTGGACGCCGCCGGACTCCGCGGCCGGGCCGCCGACGGCGAGGTCCCGGCCCTGCTGCGCGGGCTGGTCAGGCCGGCCCCCCGGCGGACCCGGGCCGCCGACGCCCCGGCCGCGGGCGACTCCGGCACCCTCGTCGGCCGCCTGGCCCCGCTGGCCGAGGCCGAGCGGGTGCGCGTCCTGCTGGACCTGGTCCGGCTCCAGATCGCGACCGCGCTCGGCCACGCCTCCCCGGAGCAGGTCGATCCCGAACGGGCCTTCAAGGACCTGGGCTTCGACTCGCTGACGGCGGTGGAGCTGCGCAACGCGCTGAGCGCGGCCTGCGGGGTGCGGCTGCCGGCGACGCTGGTCTTCGACCACCCGACGCCGGAGGCGCTCGCCCGCCACCTGCTGGCCGAGCTGATGGGCTCGGCGGCGGGCGCGGCCGAGGAGAGCGCGCCGGCGCCGCTGAGGGCGTCCTCCGGGCTCCCGCAGCAGGCCGGGGCGGACGAGCCGATCGCGATCGTGGGGATGAGTTGCCGGTATCCCGGTGGTGTCGCGTCGCCGGAGGAGTTGTGGCGGCTGGTGGCCGGGGGTGGTGATGCGATCGGTGGGTTCCCGGCGGATCGTGGTTGGGATCTGGAGGGGCTCTA
>NZ_JBHYUU010000183.1:0-14213 GCF_042749955.1 Kitasatospora sp. NPDC059462
GGCCAGCCACCCGGCCGCGGCGAGCGCGGCCAGCGCGATCAGCGCCAGGGCCGGGACCAGCAGCTGCGTCATCGACGTCCTCGGAGTTTCCTTGTACGAAGAGCGGATCAGGGGGCGGTGCGGAAGAAGCGGCGGTACGGGTGGGCTCAGCCGGCGGACGGGCGGGACCCGCGTCGGTCGGCGTCCTCGTCCAGCTCCCGGGCGACCAGGGCCACCTGGCCCATCGCCTCCAGGACGTTCGGCACCTCGGAGCCGTCCAGGTGCCGGTACTCGGCGGCGACGGTGAGCACCAGCCGCTCGGGCAGGCCGAGTTCGGGGTAGCGCTGCTCGGCGATGATCCGGCGGGCCGCGTCCAGGGCGGGCAGGCCGGCGCGGTGCAGGGCGTGGGCGCGCTCGCGGACGTACCCGAGGTAGGCGATGTGCTCCCGGACGCCCGCCCGGTCGAGCACCGGGCCGTGGCCGGGCACGATGATCTCGGCGCCGGTGGCCAGGACGCTCTCGCAGGCGGCGATGACGTTCTCCAGCGGGCCGGCCCAGTGCGAGGGGTGGTCGCCGGGCTGGGCGGCGGTCGAGCCGAAGATCACGTCGCCGGTGAAGACCGTGCGCTGGTGCGGGAGGTGGACGATGAGGTCGCCGCCGGTGTGGGCCGAGGGCAGGCCGGTGATCTGCACCGGGTAGGCGCCCACCCGCAGCTCCAGCTCGCCGTGGAAGACGGTGTCCGGGTGGACCGGCTCGGTCCGCGACCAGTCGAACTGCCCGAAGTGTCGGCGGAGGTAGCCGCCGAGCGGGGAGTCCGGGTCGCTGCCGACGACCAGGCCGTGGGTCTGCTGGGGCGTCGGCTCCCAGTGGATGTGCTCCAGTGCCTCGCGGGTGGCGATCACCTCGGCGTCCGGCAGCACGCCGGCGCCCCAGAGGTGGTCGCCGTTGGCGTGGGTGACGACGATCCGGTCGACGGTGACGCCGTCGGCCAGCCGGGCGCGGCTCTCGGCGAGGAACTCGGCGGCCAGGGAGGGGTCGTAGGGCGTGTCGATCCACAGGGCCGTCCGCGGGCCGGCGAGCAGCCCGCAGTTGGCCAGGCCCCATCCCCGCTTCGGCGGGAGCCAGACGTACAGGTCCTCGGCAATCGCGCTCACGTTCGCGCGGTGGATCGTCATGGGCGCGATTATGCCGATGATGTGACAGTCATGGAGCAAAAGCGTTGCACTTCCGGCCACTTCCTGCCCGGGAGTCTCCCGGACTGTCCCGTTTGCTCCCCTCCTCGGGGGCCGGATCGTGCCCCCTCGCGCGCCGGCCTCCTAGGGTGACGGCAGGATGCGGCAGACCTCGACGGTCACGTCCACGGTGTCCAGGCCGATCACCCGGCCCTCGACCGCGACGAACCCCTTCTCCCCCGAGCGGAACAGCGCGGCCAGCGGGGACTGCCGTCCGGCGGCCGCCAGCGCCTCCACCGCCATCGCCGAGCCGAACGCGAACACCCCGCAGAGCACCACGCAGGGCGCCTGCCGGGAGGTGCGGGTGACGAACACGAAGCCGTGGTCGCGGACGAGTTCGTCGGCCGCGTTGTACTGCGCCTCGAAGGCCATGCCGCCCCAGCGGGCCCGGGCCGCCTGCGGGTGCTCCAGCCGGAAGTCCGGGAAACCGGCCGCCAGGACGCCCGCCGAGTAGGCGTTGACGCCCGGCCCGCCGATCGAGAAGGTCGGCATCCGCGGGTCCTGCGCTCCGGCGGTGACCAGTTCTATGGTCGCCTTGCGGTTGATCTTCCGCAGCAGGTCGGTGAGCTGGGCGATGGCCCGCGCCTCGGCCATCGGCATGAAGAGCACGTTGCGCGGCCCCCGGCTGGTGAGCCGGCAGCCGTCCTTGGCGTAGGCGAACTCGGCCACCTCGATGCTCGGGGTGACGATCTGCACCCGGCCGTACGGCCCGAGCAGCACCCGCAGGAAGCCGTAGCGCAGGAAGAGGCGGGTGCGGGCGAGCGAGCGGGCGGCGAGAAAGCCGATCACGGCCGGGACGAACCCGATCAGGATCTGGAGCAGGATCTCCACGGCGTCCCCCGTGCGAAGACTCGGGCACGAACAGTCTGCGCGAAGGTGATGCCCCGTGGGACGACGGGAACTCCCGTCCCCGCATCCCTTCCGGCGCGCACGCCCGTCAACGCTCCCGGTTCACCCGTCCGGCGGAGTGACTCCCGCGCTCCGTCACTGCGGCGGACGGGCCCGGCCGTCCAGGCGCTTGATGAACTTCCGCTCGCTCGCGCAGCGCTCGTACCCCAGCCAGGCGTTGATCGCGAGCATCGGCGCGTTCCCGGCGTCGTTGGAGGTGTAGGCGTGGCGCAGCCCGGCGGCGCGGGCGCGGCGCAGCGACTCCAGCTTGGCGAGCTTGGCCAGCCCCCGCCCGCGGTACTCCCGGCGGCAGGCGGTGAACGCCGACCAGTAGCGGTCCGCGCCGTCCGTGGTGGCGGAGCTGAACGCGGCCGGCACACCGTCCACCACCGCGACCACGGTCAGCTCGCGGTCGAGGTCCGGACGGTTCCACTCCGCCGCCAGCCACTCGTCGTACTCGGCGGCGTCCATCACGACCTCGCCCGGCTCGTCCCGGGCCGCGTCCGCGTCGATCTCGAAGAGCGGGTACGGGTCGGCCGCGAAGCCGCTCGCCGGACGCAGCTCGACGCCGGCCGGCAGCGGCGGGGCCACGGGCAGCGGCACGGTGAGGTCGCGGCCCGCGAAGTGGGCGGTCCGCCCGGGGGTGAAGCCGCGGGCGGCGGCGAAGGCGAGCGAGCCGGGTTCGTCGTCCACCCAGCTGTGCAGTTCGGTGACGCCGTGCCCGGCCAGGTGCCGTTCGGCGGCGGCCAGCAGGGCGGTGAACGCCCCGCGCCGCCGGTGGCCGGGCAGCACGCTGCCGTTGGCGTGGCCGATGCCGACGGCGCTGGTGCCGACGACCACCCCGCAGCGCACCGCGCCGACCACCCGGCCGTCCAGCTCGGCGACGAGGACGCGGTAGTGGGCGCCCTTCGCCTGCCGGGCCGCGCGCCAGGCGAACATCTCCGGTGTCTGCACCAGGTGCTCGCGCCCGGCGCGGTGGGCCGCCGCGACGGCGTCGGCGTCCTCGGGGCGGAAGTCACGAATCGTCAAAGAGGTCATAGGGGCGTCACAGTAGCCCGACGGACGGCCCGCCCGCCCCCGGTTTTTCCCGCCGGGCCGGGGCCCCACCTGCGGTGATGCCGCAGGCGCCCGGTGCGGATCGCTCATTGACGCGACGCCAAGCTCAAGTAATGCTCTGAGATGACCGGTCCAGGCTTGGCAGCCGCGGCGCCCGGGGAGATGCTCACCAGCACAGCCCGGCGGCCCCGGCGACGAGGCCCGGCCGACCGACGGCCTTCCCACCCGGCCCTCCGAAGGGGGCGCACCGATGACTTCCCCCGCCCTGCACGACGCACCGCACGCACCCGCACCCGCACCGCACGCACCTGCACCGCACGCGCCCGCACCGACGACGGGCACCGCCCCCGGCACCGGGGCCGCGCACCGGCTCGGCATCGGTCTCGGCTGGCGCAGCGAGATCGACACCGTGGTCGAACGGCAGCCCGGCCTGGACTGGGTCGAGGTGGTCGCCGAGAACGTCTGCGCCGGCCACCTCCCGGAATCCCTGCGGATCCTGCTCGACCGCGGCCTCACCGTGGTCCCGCACGGCGTCGCCCTCGGCCTCGGCGGCGCCGACCGGCCCGATCCGGCGCGCCTCGCCCGGCTCGCCGGGACCGCCGCCGCGCTCGGCTCCCCGCTGGTCACCGAGCACCTGGCGTTCGTCCGGGCCGGCGGCCTGGAGGCCGGCCACCTGCTGCCGGTGCCGCGCTCGCGCGACGCCCTGCGGGTGATCGCCGAGAACGTCCGGATCGCCCAGGACCAGCTGCCGGTGCCGCTCGCCCTGGAGAACGTCGCCGCCCAGCTGGCCTGGCCGGACGACGAGCTGACCGAGGGGCAGTTCCTCGCCGAACTGGTCGAACGGACCGGTGTGCGGCTGCTGATCGACGTCGCCAACCTGCACACCAACCGGGTCAACCTCGGCCTCGACCCGGCCGCCGAACTGGACCGCCTGCCGCTGGAGGCGCTCGCCTACGTGCACGTCGCGGGCGGCACCATGGTCGACGGCGTCTGGCACGACACCCACGCCCACCCGGTCACCGAACCCGTGCTGGAGGTGCTGGCCGAGCTGTGCTCCCGGGTCGCCCCGCCCGGCGTGCTGCTGGAGCGCGACGCCGCGTTCCCGCCGCCCGCCGAACTGTCCGCCGAACTCGACGCCATCCGGCGGGTGCTGGACGGCGGCCGGGCACCCGACGGCGGTGCGCGATGACCGACGCCACCGTCACCGCCCCGGACCGGGACACCGACGCCGCCCGCGCCCGGCTCGCCGCCCGGCAGACCGCGCTGCTCACCGCCCTGGTGGCCGGCGGCCCGGTGCCGCCCGGCTTCGACCCCGCGCAGGTGCGCGCGCAGGCCGCCGGCCTGGCCGCCAAGCGGCGCGACACCGCCGCCAAGGTCGCCCCGGACCTGCCCCGTCTGCTCGGCACCCGGTACGGCCCGCTGTTCCTCGCCTACGCCCGCAGCCACCCGCAGACCGGCGGCTACCACGCCGACGCCCGGGCCTTCGCCGCCTGGGCGCTCGCCGACGGCGAGGGCCTGGACGCCGCCGCCCGCCGGTCGCTGGCACGGTGGCTCGATCCGGCCCCGGAACGGCCGCCGGGCCCGCTCGCCCGGCTCGGGCGCGCCCTGCGGCCCGCCCGCGGGGCCTGAGGCCCCGCCCCGCACCCGCGGGCCGGTCCGCCACCCGCACACCCGCCCACCCCAGAACCGCCCGAACCGCGGCGCCGCACGCGCCGGAACCGCCTCTCACCACCGGGGGAACCGCCCATGTGGCACGACACCTACTACCTGATCCCCGGCGCCCTGCTGGCCGGCGCCGTCATCCACGCGTCCCGCACCCGCCAGGACGCGCTGCGCGTCCCCAACCCCAAGGGGCTGCCCGGCCGCGGCATCCCGCTGCTCGACGCCGCCTTCCTCTCCGGAGGCCCCGGCCGGGTCTTCGACACCGCCCTGGTCCGGATGCACCGGGCCGGCCACGTCGTGGTCAGCCGCGCCCGCCTGGTCACCCTCACCACCGACAAGCCGCTCGACAAGGTGGAGCGCGAGATCGTCGACGCGATCGGCCCGACCCGCAACCGCGACCTCGGCTCGCTGCGCACCGCCGTGATGCGCTCGCCGGCCGTCCAGGCGATCGGCGACGAACTGGCCGGCCGGGGCCTGCTGCGCAACCCCGTCAAGCTGCGCCGGGCGCGCACCGCGCACCGGGCGATATGGCTCGCACTGCTGGTCTCGGCGATCTTCACCGCCGCCGCCCACCTGCTCGCCTCCGACGAGCCGGGCCACGAGCGGCCCGCCCTGTGGATCCCGCTGGTGCTGCTCGGCGTCGGGCTGGCCTCCCTGCTCGCCACCCGGCCCCCCAAGGGCCGGATCACCCCGGCCGGACGCCGTCAGCTCGGGCTGGTGGACGACGGCAGGCCGTGGACGCCCCGCAACGGCGCCCGGAACGCCGACGCCGCCCTGCTCGGCGCGATCGCGCTCGGCGGCCTGGCCGCCGTCGGCGCCGCCGAGTTCGCCGACGAGGAGCTGCAGCAGGCGCTGCTCGCCTCGGCGGTCGCCGACCAGACCGGCCGGGTGACCGGCTACTCCGCGTCCTCCTCCGGCGCCGGCCAGACGGGCGGTTCCTCCGGCGGTTCCTGCAGCTCCGGTCCGACGGTCTGGTGCGGCTCCTCGGACTCCTCGGACTCCTCCGGTTCCTCGGGGTCCTCCGGCTCCGGCTGCGGCGGCAGCACCGGCTGCGGCGGCAGCTCCTCGGGCTCCGGGTCCAGCTGCTCCTCGGGGTCCTCCGGCTGCGGGTCGTCCTCGTCCTCCAGCTGCGGCTCCAGCTGCGGCGGAGGCTGCGGCTCCTGAGCAACGGGCCCACCGGACGTCACAGTTCGGTATCGCGCTCCGGGAAGACGTTCCGCGTGCGGCGCGGCCGGGACTACAACAACCCCATGTGGTTGCTCTTCCTGCTCCCGGCCTGCGTCGCCGCGGTGCTCTCCTGCATCCGGCTGGTCCGGATGACCGCCGCCGCCGACGCGTTCACCGGCCAGGAAGGCCACCGGCCGGCCGAGGCGGTCGGCATCGGGCTGTACGAGACGGCCTACCTGGCCGGCGGACCGGACCGGGTCGTCGAACTCGCCCTCGTCCTGATGGCCTCGCGGGGGCGGCTGCACCTCGCCCACACCGGCTGGACCACCGTCGTCGACCCGCGCGGGCGCAGCCGGCTGGAGCGCGCGGTGATCGCCACCGTCGGCCCGGAGGGCCAGTGCCGCACCGACGACCTGCGGGCGGCGATGGCCGCCCACCCCACCGTGCTGGAGATCGGCAGCCGGCTCTCGCTGGCCGGGCTGGCCACCCCGGCGGCCGTCCAGCGGCACACCGTGCTGGTGGTCCGCCAGGTCCGGCAGGCGCTGCTGCTCTCGCTGGTGCTGCTGGTCGTCGCGCTGGTCGTCGGCGGCCTGCTGGACGGTGACGTGCTGACCCCGCTGGCCTGGTTCTCGCTGCCGCTGGTGCTCACCTCGGGCACCCTGCTGATGGCCCGGATCGACGTCTACCCCTACACCCGCTGGGCCTCGCCGGTCGGCCAGGAGGTGCTGCGCGAGGTCCGCCCGCCGCGCCAGCACGGGCTGACCGACGACGAGGAGCGCGAGCTGCTCACCGCCGTCGCCATGAACGGCCCCGCCGCCCTCCCGGACGCCCGGCTGCGCGCGGCCCTGCGCCGCCACTGAACCGGGGAGGCGCCGAACCGGGGAGGGGCCCCGTCCGGTGTGGACGGGACCCCTGCGCGGGTGCGTCGTGCGCTCAGACCAGGCCGTTGAGCAGCTCGGCGACGGGCTTGCGGCGGCCGGTGAAGAACGGCACCTCCTCGCGGACGTGCAGCCGGGCGCGGGACGGGCGCAGGTCGCGCATCAGGTCCACGATCCGGTGCAGCTCGTCCGCCTCGAAGGCGAGCAGCCACTCGTAGTCGCCCAGCGCGAACGAGGCGACCGTGTTGGCCCGCACGTCCGGGTAGCCGCGCGCCATCTGGCCGTGCTCGGCGAGCATCGCGCGCCGCTCGGCGTCCGGCAGCAGGTACCACTCGTAGGAGCGGACGAACGGGTAGACGCAGACGTAGTCGCGCGGGCGCTCGTCGGCGAGGAACGCCGGGATGTGCGACTTGTTGAACTCCGCCGGGCGGTGCAGCGCCATGTTCGACCAGACCGGCTCCAGCAGCCGGCCCAGGCCGGTGCGGCGGAAGCGGTTGTACGCCTCCTGGAGGTCGTCGGAGTCCTCGGCGTGCCACCAGACCATGATGTCGGCGTCGGCGCGCAGGCCGGACACGTCGTAGGTGCCGCGCACCGTGACGTCCTTGGCGGCGAGCTGGGCGAACAGCTCGTCGACCTCCGCGGCCAGACCGGTGCGGTCCTCGGGCAGCGCGCCCTTGAGCTTGAACACCGACCACATGGTGTAGCGGATGACCTGGTTCAGGTCCCGCGCCTTCTTCTTCGCGGGCTGCTCGGCGGCCTGCTGCTCAACGGTCTCAGTCATGCGCCCATTGTCCTCTCCGTGACGTTCGCCCCGGTCAGCGGGGTCAGCACTCTGTCGAGCCCGGCGACGGCCGCCCGGGCGCTCGCGATGCACGCCGGGATGCCCACGCCGTCGTACGCCGCCCCGCACAGCGCCAGTGCGCCGGCCCGGTCCGCGGCCGCCCGGATCCGGGCGACCCGGTCCAGGTGGCCGACCGGGTACTGCGGCAGCCCGGCCCGCCAGCGGGTGACGGCGGTGTCGTAGGGGCGGGCGGTCAGTCCGATCGCCTCGCCGAGGTCGGCCAGCGACCGGGCGACGAGTTCCTCGTCCGCCAGCTCCAGCGGCTCGTCCTCGTGCAGCCGCCCCAGCGAGGTGCGCAGCACGAAGCTGTCCGGGGCCGAACGCTCCAGCCAGCCCCACTTGTTGGAGGAGAACGTCGAGGCCTTGATCCGGCGGCCGTCCACCGGCGGGACGAGGAAGCCGCTGCCGGCCGGGGGCTCGGGCAGGTCGGTGCGGCGGAAGGCCAGGGTGACCAGCGCCATCCCGGCGTACTGGACGCCGTCCAGCTCGGCGGCCGCGGCCGGCACGTCGGCGCGCAGCAGCCGGGCGGCGACGGGCGCGGGCACGGCGAGCACCACGGCGGCCGCGTGCAGCGTCCCGCCGTCGCCGGTGGTCACCCGCCAGCCGTCGGCGGTGCGGCGCAGCTCGCTCACCTCGGTGCGGGTGCGCAGTTCGACGCCCGCCCCGGCGCAGGCCTCGGCGACCGCCGTGGGCAGGGTGCCGAGGCCGCCGCGCAGGCCCTGGAAGACCGGGGTGCCGACGGTCCTCGGCCGGTTGGCCAGCTCGTGCACCCCGTCGATCAGCGAGCCGCCGCCCCGGGCCACCTCCAGCAGCGCGGGCACCGCGGCGCGCAGCGAGATCTCGTCGGCGTGCCCGGCGTAGACGCCGCCGAGCAGCGGTTCCACCAGGCGGTCCACCACCTCGCGGCCGAGCCGCTCGGCGACGAAGCGGCCGATCGCGACGTCGTCCCCGACCGCGTCCCCGGCCACCTCGTGCCGGGCCCGCTCCAGCCCCTCGGGGCTCAGCACCCCGGAGTCCGCCAGCGCGGCGAGGTCCCCGGGGACGCCCATGACCTGCCCGCGGGGCAGCGGACGCAGCCCGCCGCGGGTCCAGATCGCGGCCTTGGCGGTGGTCGGCGGCTCCAGTCGGTCCGCGAGCCCGACGGCCCGCGCCAGCTCGACCGCCTCCGGGCGCCGGGCCAGCATCGACTCGGCCCCGAGGTCCACCCGGACCCCGCCGACCTCCCCGCCCCACAGCTTCCCGCCGAGCCGCTCCGACGCCTCCAGCAGCGTCACCCGCGCCCGGGCCGGCTCCCCCGCACCCCCGCCGAGCACGGCGGCAGCGGTCAGCCCCGCGATACCGCCCCCGATCACCACGACATGTGATTGCGCCATGCCTCGCAGTCTCGCAGGTCTTTACACCTTTGCCTCAATCCGCTGCACGCTTCGCCCCGGGGGCGGGGGCGACGGCGCCGAGGCCGGGGCCGGGCGGGAACGGCACCGGCCGCTCCAGTCGGTCCCGGAAGATCCCGGCCGGGGCGCAGGCCGGCACGTCGGAGCGCTGCGGGGACGTCATGAAGACCGACGCTGCGTCGAGCAGGCCGGGGGCCGCGGCGCCCGCGGCAGCCGATCGAGGTCATCGGCCACGGGAGCGACGCCGGCACGGGTGCGGGGCTCGCTAGGCTCGCCCCCATGGAGAAGGTGCTGGTGAGTGCGTGTCTGGCCGGGGTGCCGTGCCGGTACGACGGGCGGGCGAGGACGGCGCGGGCGGTCGAGGACCTGGTGGCCGAGGGGCGGGCGGTCGTGGTGTGTCCGGAGGGGGCGGGCGGGCTGCCGACGCCCCGGCCGGCGGCGGAGATCGTCGGCGGGGACGGGGCGGACGTGCTGGACGGCCGGGCCCGGGTGGTGGACGCGACCGGAACGGACTGCACGGAGGAGTTCACGGCCGGGGCCCGGGCGGCGCTGGCCGCGGCCGAGGCGTCGGGGGCGCGGCGGGCGCTGTTGACGGCCCGCAGTCCGTCGTGCGGCTGCGGGCAGGTGTACGACGGGACCTTCGACGGCACGCTGCGGCCCGGCGACGGCGTGACGGCGGCGCTGCTGCGGCGCGCGGGGATCGTGGTCGACACCCTCTGACGCCTTGTCCGGTCCGCAGCCGAGCCGTGATCAAGCCGCGACGTCCCGGGCGGATCCGATCCGGGCCGCTTCCCGTCGAATGGTCTGAGCCTCCCGAACGGGAGCGCCGGACAGTCGACAAGGGGAGGGCCGGACGGTGGGACGAGCACGGCGAAGAGCAGGGGCGCTGGCGGCGGTGGCCGTGACGGCGGCACTGGTCGCGGGGTGCAGCGCCGACAGTGACCGCGGCAGTGCCAAGGACATGTCGGCGGCCGCCCCGGCCCAGGCCGCCGGCGGGGAGGCGGTCAAGGGGGACGCCGCGCCGGGCGCACCCCAGACGGCCGCGCTGGGCGCACCCCAGACGGCCGCCCCGGCGGCGCCCGGGCCCGCGACGGCCCCCACGGTGGACGCCCGGCAGATCGCGTACTCGGCGCAGCTGACGGTGCGGACGGCGGAGGTGGACGCGGCGCTGGCGCGGGCCCGCGCGCTGGCGACCGCCGCGGGCGGCTACGTGGCGAGCGAGACGGTGAGCGGCGGACCGGGCGACGGACCGGGCGTGGCCAAGTCCTCCGGTACCGGGCAGGGCGGGCAGATCACGGTGAAGGTGCCGTCGGCGGCGTTCCAGCAGACGCTGGACCAGCTGGCCGGGCTCGGTGAGGTGATCTCCCGGCGCAGCCAGACGGACGACCTCACCCAGCAGGTCGCGGACGTCAACAGCCGGATGCAGAGCCAGCAGGCGAGCGTGGACCGGGTGCGGGCGCTGATGGCGCAGGCGAAGACGCTGGCCGAGATCGTCAGCCTGGAGAGCGAGCTGAGCCGCCGGGAGGCGGACCTGGAGTCGCTGCAGAAGCAGGTGAAGGAGCTGTCGGCGCGGACCTCGCTGTCCACCGTCACCCTGGACGTGCGGAAGAAGGAGGACACCCCGCCCGACGCCCCGGCCCCGGCCCCGGAGGAGGACGACGACGGCTTCTGGGCGTCGGTCGGCTCGGCGCTGGGCGGCGGCTGGCACGTGCTGTTCCTGATCACGCGCGGGCTCGTCGTGGCGGTGGCCGCGGTGCTGCCGTTCCTGCTGGTGGTGGCGGCGCTGGCGGCGCTCGCGTGGGCGGTGCGCCGGCGGTGGTCGCGGGCGGCGCGGTCCGCCGGGAAGCCGGCCGTCCCGGCGACGGGCGAGCCGGACGGGCCGGACGGGCCGGACGGGCCGGACGGGCCGGACGGGTGGGACGAGCAGGACGGGCCGGACGAGGAGCAGCCCACGCCCTGACCGCCGGGAGGGACGACGGCGGCGGCGGGCCCCTCCGGTTCCCCGGACGGGCCCGCCGCCGTCGCGGCGGATCAGCGGGCGCTGGTCTCGTGCACGAAGGCGACCAGGCGGGAGAGCGCGTCCGGGTCCATGCTGGGCAGCACGCCGTGGCCGAGGTTGAAGATGTGGCCGCTGGTGCCGAGCGCCTGGGCGGCGTGCAGCACCTCGCGGGCCTTGGTCTCGACGGCGTGGGTCGGTGCGAACAGCACCGCCGGGTCGAGGTTGCCCTGAAGGCCCTTGCCGGGGCCGACCCGCTCGGCGGCGACGTTCAGCGGCACCCGCCAGTCGACGCCGACCACGTCCGCGCCGGCCTGGCCCATCAGGCCGAGCAGCTCACCGGTGCCGACACCGAAGTGGATCCGCGGCACGCCGTAGTCGGCCACCGCGTCGAACACCTTGGTGCTGGCCGGCATGACCGAGCGGCGGTAGTCGTCCGGGGCCAGCGAGCCGACCCAGGAGTCGAACAGCTGGACCGCGGAGGCGCCGGCCTCGATCTGCACCTTCAGGAAGGCGGAGGTGATGTCGGCGAGCCGGTCGACCAGGGCGGCCCACAGCTCGGGGGCGCCGTACATCATGGCCTTGGTGTTCTCGTGGTTCTTGGACGGGCCGCCCTCGACCAGGTAGCTCGCCAGCGTGTAGGGGGCACCGGCGAAGCCGATCAGCGGGGTGCTGCCGAGCTCGTCGACGAGCAGGCCGACGGCCTCGGTGATGTAGGGGACGTCGTCCGGCTCCAGCGGGCGCAGCCGCTTGAGGTCCTCGGCGGTGCGGATCGGGTCGGCGATGACCGGGCCGATGCCGGGCTTGATGTCGACGTCGATGCCGATCGCCTTGAGCGGCACCACGATGTCGCTGAAGAAGATCGCCGCGTCCACCTTGTGCCGGCGCACCGGCTGGAGGGTGATCTCCTTGACCAGCTCGGGCCGCATGCAGGACTCCAGCATGGGGATGCCCTCGCGGACCTTCAGGTACTCGGGCAGCGAGCGGCCGGCCTGCCGCATGAACCACACCGGGGTGTGCGGTACCGGCTCGTGCCGGCAGGCGCGCAGGAACGCCGAGTCGTACGCGGCGCCGCGGCGCGCGTCGGGCTGCTGACCGGGGGTGGCACCGGTCGGGGGGACTGCCGGGGTGGCTGCCGTGGTGTCTGCCGTCGTCTCGCTCACGCTCCAAATCTTCGCACGCGGCCCGGACCCGTCCGTCCCGGTGGCCTCGTCGGTTCCTCCAAGATCTGGCCGGATTGCCGCCCCGGCGCGCCGCGCGGGAAGAAGTTGCGGCGATTACCCGCGTTTTCGACCTAGTCTTCGGGTCATGGCAGCGGTCGGAGGGCACCCCGCACAGGGTGGCGGAGCAGGTGGCGGAACGGGTCGGGAGGCGGCGCCGAGCGAGTTCCGGGCTGCCGTGGAGGCGCTCTCCGAGGCCCGGCTGCGTCCCGAGGTCGTCCTCTCCCCCGCCCCGGCGCCCCGCCGGCTGGCGCCGCACGCCTTCGCGCTGACCGCCGCCGTCGAGGTGGACGGCGAGGAGCTGGCCGACGGCCGGCTGGTGCTGCTGCACGACCCGGACGGGCAGGAGGCCTGGAACGGGGATTTCCGGGTGGTCACCATGACCCGGGCCGAGCTGGAGCCGGAGATGGCCGGCGACCCGATGCTGTCCGAGGTCGGCTGGGCCTGGCTGCTGGACGCGCTGCAGGCGCACGGCGCCGGGTACGCGGAGCCGTCCGGCACGGTGACGCTGTGCGCCTCGCAGTACTTCGGCGGGCTGGCGGACCGGGCGTCGAGCACCGAGATCGAGATCCGGGCGTCCTGGACGCCGGCCGACGGCCGCTTCGAGCGGCACCTCGCGGCCTGGGGGGACCTGCTCTGCATCAGCGCGGGCCTGCCGCCGGCCGCGCCGTCCCCGCACTCCCCGGCGGACGTCACGTCACTCGGTGGAGTGGTCCCGATGCCCGCGCGGCGACGCCCCCGTTCGCACTGAGGAGTGGCGCCCGCCGGATCGTCACCGGTGCGCGCCGTGCCACCCCCAAGGCTGACAGAGTGTGACTTCAGTGCGGCTCTCCGTCAATAATGCGCTCGGAACTGACCGGTTTGCGTCAAGTCTGATCGATTTTGTGCGATTTCCAGGCATGTCTCATCAGTCATCTGCGCGATTTGTCCGTATTGTGACTCACTAGATCGTGATCTTTCGCTAAAGCCGGGCACAGATGCTGCCGAAGCAGACTGTGACCCTTTCCGAACGCGGAACACTCCGACCGCCCCCTCGGGGTTCCGTCCGCCACTCCCGCAGGAGGCCTGGTGTCGGTCCTTCTTGAGCACCCCGCAAACGTGGTCGCCTACCGCCCGACCAAGCCCACCGCCATGGTGGTCATCGCCGATCCCCGCGTCCGAAACACCGTCACCCGTCACCTCTGGGCGCTCGGCGTCCGGGACGTGATCGAGGTGTCCTCGATCGCCGAGGCCCGTCCCCGGGTCTCCACCCCGCGCGACATCTGCGTCGCCGACGTCCACCTCCCCGACGGCTCCGGACTGACCATCCTCGCCGAGACCCGCGCCGCCGGCTGGCCCAACGGGCTGGCGCTCTCCGCCGCCGACGACATCGGCGCGGTGCGCAGCGCCCTCGCCGGCGGGGTGAAGGGCTACGTGGTCACCGGTACCCGCACCAATGTCGCCATGCCGGGCCGCCCCGGACTGCCGCTCGGCGCCGCCGGGCTGGCCGGACGGATGCGCCGGCCCGGGATGCCGGGCATGCCGGGCGCGCACGGGGCGCCGGGCGCTCCCGGGGCGCACGGCGCGCCGGGTGCCCAGCAGGCCGCCTACCGCGAGCTGTCCGGGCGCGAGGTGGAGGTGCTGCGACTGGTGGCCGAGGGCCAGTCGAACAAGGCGATCGGCGTGGCGATGGGCCTGTCGGCGCTCACCGTGAAGAGCCACCTCGCCCGGATCGCCCGCAAGCTCGGCACCGGCGACCGCGCCGGGATGGTCGCCGTCGCGCTGCGCACCGGCATCATCCACTGACCCCTGCCGTGGGGGGGGGGGCGGGGGGGCGTGGGCGTCGGGCGGGGCGGCCCCGGCGGGGGCCGCGACGGCCCCGGCCCGGCCGCCGAGGAGCCCGCGGCCGCGGAGGGTGGGAAAC
>NZ_JBHYUU010000183.1:14223-15760 GCF_042749955.1 Kitasatospora sp. NPDC059462
CCCCTGCGGGCCGCCCCCCGCAAACACCCCCGCCCCCCGCCGTCCGGGGGGGCCGTGGAGGACCGTACCCCCGGGGGCCCCCGCGACGTGCTGCCGTCAGGGCGCGCTCCGCCCCGGAGCCGGCCGGCGCTCCCCTTCATCGGTCTGACCAGTCCGACAACACTCCCGGTCGCGGGGACCGTCGTACCCTTGGGGGGTGACCGACGCCGTAGCAGCCATCCCAGAAGAAGCAGCCCCGGTCCCGCTCCTCGAACCGAAGGAGGGGATCCCTCCGGTCGTGGCGGACGAGCAGGCGCTGGCCGCCACCATCGCCGCCTTCGCCGCGGGGACCGGACCGGTCGCCGTCGACGCCGAGCGGGCCTCCGGCTACCGCTACGGCCAGCGGGCGTACCTCATCCAGCTGCGCCGCGCGGGCGCCGGTACCGCGCTGATCGACCCGATCGCCTGCCCCGACCTCGGCGAGCTGGGCGCGGCCCTCGCGGACACCGAGTGGGTGGTGCACGCCGCCACCCAGGACCTGCCGTGTCTCGCCGAGGTGGGCATGAGACCCCAGCGCCTGTTCGACACCGAGCTGGCCGGCCGGATCGCCGGCTTCGCCCGGGTCGGCCTCGGACCGATGACCGAGAGCGTGCTCGGGCTGAGCCTGGCCAAGGAGCACTCCGCGGTCGACTGGTCCACCCGCCCGCTGCCCGAGCCGTGGCTGCGCTACGCCGCTCTGGACGTCGAGGTGCTGGTCGAGCTGCGCAACGCACTCGAACAGGAGCTGGACGCCCAGGGCAAGCTCGGCTGGGCCCTGGAGGAGTTCGCGGCGATCGCCGCGGCCCCCCGCCCGGCCCCGCGGACCGACCCGTGGCGCCGCACCTCGCAGCTGCACAAGGTCCGCCGGCGCCGCCAGCTGGCCGTGGTGCGCGAGCTGTGGCTGACCCGCGACCGGACGGCGCAGGAGCGGGACGTCTCGCCGGGCCGGGTGCTGTCGGACGCCGCGATCGTCAACGCCGCGCTGGCCATGCCGCTGAACATCGCCGCACTGCAGGCCGTCCAGGGCTTCGGGCCGCGGGTGCACCGGCGCCAGCTGGAGCAGTGGCTGGCCGCGGTCCAGCGCGGACGGGAGGTGCCGGAGAACCAGCTGCCGCCGGCCGCCGCGCCGCACGACGGCCCGCCGCCGCCGCGCGCCTGGGCCGAGAAGGACCCGGTGGCGGCCGCCCGGCTGAGCGGGGCGCGTGCCGCGGTGAGCGAGCTGGCCGAGCGCCACCACCTGCCGGCCGAGAACCTGATCACCCCGGACCTGGTCCGCCGGGTCTCCTGGGAGCCGCCGGCCGACGCCTCCGCGGCCAACGTGGCCGCGGCGCTGCGCCGGCTGGGCGCCCGCCAGTGGCAGGTGGACCTGGTCGCCCCGGCGGTGGCCACCGCCTTCGCCGAGGCGGCGGTCCCGCAGGACTAGAACCAACGCCGTTCAGTTAGGCGTGGGGCCTGCATGTCAAGGCCGGTAGGCAAAGCAGCGGAGCTGCCGTAGAAGAGGGCTGTCACTCCAAGACAT
>NZ_JBHYUU010000184.1:0-15722 GCF_042749955.1 Kitasatospora sp. NPDC059462
CCCGCCCCCCGCCGCGCCCCCCCCGGGCCACCCGGGCCCGGGGGCGCCCGCGGCGGGCGCCGCAGGTCGGGGCGCGGCGTGTCCGCCGGCGGCGGGACGGCGGCCGGCGCGTCGTCCAGCAGCTCCAGCGCCAGCCGCACCGCCGTGACCAGCTCCGGGTACCGCCCCGCGGCCCAGTCCCGGGGGGCCCGCAGCACGTGCACGTCCGGCTCGACCCCCCGGTTCTCCACCGACCAGCCGAGCCCGCCGGTGAACCACGAGGCGTTCTTCGGCACCGAGATCTGCGTCCCGTCGCCGAGCAGGTGCCGCCCCGTCATGCCGACCACCCCGCCCCAGGTCCGGGTGCCGACCACCGGGCCGAGTCCGAGCAGCCGGATGGCGGCGATGATGACGTCGCCGTCCGAGCTGGTGGCCTCGTCGGCGAGCGCCACCACCGGCCCGCGCGGCGCGTCGCGCGGCCAGCGCACCGGTTCCCGGCCGCGGCTGAAGTCCCAGGCCAGGACCCGGCGGGTGAGCTTCTCCAGGACCAGTTCGGAGACGTTGCCGCCGGCGTTGCCGCGCACGTCCAGGACCAGCGCGGGCTTGTCCAGCTCCCGCCGCACGTCCCGGTTGAACTGCGCCCAGCCCGAGCCGCCGAGGTCCGGGATGTGCAGATAGCCGCACCGGCTGTCGCTGAACTCCCGGACCAGGGCGCGCCGTTTGGCCACCCAGTCCTGGTAGCGGACGGCCCGCTCGTCGGTGAGCGGGGTGACGGTGATCCGGCGCACGGCGCCGTCGGGGCCGCCCCGGCGCAGGGTGAGCTCGACGCTGGTGCCGCCGGTGCCGGCGAGCAGCGGCAGCGGGCCGCGCACCGGGTCGACGGGCCGCCCGGCGACGGCGAGCAGTTCGTCGCCGGCCCGCACGCCGTGGGTGGCGAGCGGGGCGCGGGCGCGCGGGTCGGAGGACTCGCCGGGCAGGATCCGGTCGACCAGCCAGCGCCCGTCGGAGGAGCGGTGGGCGTTGGCACCGAGCAGGCCGAGCGGCTGCTGGGCGAGCGCGGGGCCCTCGCCGCGCCGGGACGGCGTGACGTAGGCGTGCGAGGTGCCGAGTTCGCCGAGCAGCTCGCGCAGCAGGTCGGCGAAGTCGTCGGGGCCGGCGATCCGTTCCAGCAGGGGTTCGTACTGGGCGGTCAGGGCGGGCCAGTCCAGCCCGCACATGCCCGCGTCCCAGAACTGGTCGCGCACGATCCGGGCGGCCTCCGCGTAGGCCTGGCGCCACTCGGCCGCCGGGTGCACGGTGTGGGTGATCCGCCGCAGGTCGACGGTGGTGCCGGCGGACGGCGCGGCGACCGGGACGATCCGCAGGGTGCCGGCCGAGTAGACGGCCACCGAGCCGCCGTCGCCGGAGACCGCGTAGCCGTCGAGCCGGTCGGCGAGCGTGGAGCGCGAGCCGCGGGCCAGGTCGAAGTACTCCAGGGAGGGGCGGCCGGAGGTGTCGTCGGGGTTGGTGAAGGTCTGCCCGAGGACGCCGGAGATCGGCCAGCGCAGCCAGACCAGCCCGCCCCGGACGGCGTCGGTGGCGGAGTACTTGCCGGCGAGCACCGGGAACGGGATCAGCCGCTCGCCGATGCCCTCGGCGTCCACCTCCACGGTGCCGTCGCCGCCGCCGTCGCCGTGCGGGGCGCCGTCCTCGGGCGGGGCGGCGAACGGTGAGGGCGTCCCGGTGGTGAGCGGGACGACGTAGGGGCGGCAGCCGAGCGGGAAGGAGAGGTCGCCGGTGTGCACGTCGTGCACGGGGTCGAAGCCGCGCCAGGAGAGGAAGACCAGGTAGCGGCCGTCCCGGGTGAAGACCGGCTGCTCGTCCTCGAAGCGGCCGTCGGTGACGTCGGTGACCGGGGCCGGGGCGTCGGCGCGGGTGAGCCGGATGCGGCGCAGCGAGCGGCCGGCGGCCGGCTGGGACCAGGCGATCCAGTGCGAGTCGGGGGAGAAGCGGGCGCTGGTGACCGGGCCGTGGCCGGAGGCGGCGAGTTCGCGCACCCCGCCGTCGGCGGCGGTGACCAGCAGCAGCCGGCCGTCGGAGGTGGTGGCCGCGAGGCGGGCGCCGTCGGGGGCGGCGGTGAGTTCCAGGACGCGGCCGATCAGGCCGGCGGCGAGCACCCGGCGGCCGTGCTGCGCGGGGGCGTGCTCGTGGCCGGGCAGCGGCACGATCTCGACCGCGTCCTCGCCCTCGGCGTCGGTGATCCAGGCGGCCTCGCCGGTGCGGCCGAGCACCACCGGCAGCCGGGTGCGCACGCCGGGGGTGTCGGCGAGCGCCCGGGCCGGGCCGTCGCGGTGGGTCAGCCAGTACTGGCTGCCGCGCACGGTGATCACCCCGGCCCGCCCGGTGGCGTCGCAGGCGAGGTCCTTGACGTGCGAGGCGGCGCTCACCTGGTACGGGCGCCGCCCGGCCCGGGCGCCGCCGAGCGGGACGCGCAGCCGGCGCGGTGCGGGCGCGTCCAGGCCGTCGAGCAGCCAGAGGTCGCCGGCGTGCTGGTAGACGATCCGCACGCCGTCGGTGGCGGCCTCGCGGGCGTAGTAGGAGGCGTGGTCGGTGTGCCGGCGCAGGTCGGTGCCGTCGGGGCGGCAGGAGTAGAGGTTGCCGACGCCCTCGTGGTCGCAGAGGAAGGCGATCCGGTCGCCGTCGGCGGCGGTGACCGGCATGGGGGAGGCGAGGTGCCCGGGCAGGTCGGGGAGGATCTGCTCGCCGTCCACCCAGAGCCGGCCGGTGGCGCCGCCCCGGTAGCGCTTCCAGGCGGCGGGCTCGTGCGGGGCGGCGCCGGTGAGCAGCACGGTGTGGGCCCGGCCGACCTGGGCGTCGCCGACCGGTCCCCAGGGCATCCGGCGCGGCGGGCGGCCGTCGGGGGGCAGGGCGTGCGCCCAGGTGTAGTGGCCGAAGGGCTCGTGGTACGAGGTGACGGCGAGCAGTTCGCCGTCCGGCAGCCAGCCGCGCAGCCGGGTGTCCTGGCTGCCCCAGTGGCTGAGCCGCAGAGCCTCGCCGCCGTCGGCGGGGGCGGCCCAGATCTCGGGGGCGAGGCTCTGCCAGGCGGTCCAGGCGAGGGTGCGGCCGTCGGGGGACAGCCGGGGGTGGCTGACCCGGGTGCGGTCGCAGCTGACCCGCCAGGCCCGGCCGGTGGCGGCGGCGCCGGGGTCGAGCGGGGCGATCCAGACGTCGTCCTCGGCGGTGAACGCCAGCAGGCCCCCGCGCAGGTGGGGGTAGCGGAGGTAACCGGGCGACGTCACCCCTCCATGCTTCGACGGGGTGTCACGCGCGGCAACCGGAAGGGCCCCGGCGCCCGCGCGACCGGGGCCGGAACCGGTCTGGACCATTGACACCGTACGGCCGGATCCACTTCAGTGGTCTAGTCCAACTCGTCTGCCCGGCCGCGCCGTTCCCCCACCACCGGTGCGCGCCCAGGCATGCCCGGACACCCCCACGCCCGCGCCCTCCGCAAGGAGTCCCCCACATGCGCAGAACCCCCGTCACCCCCGCCCCGGCCCCCCGCCGCCGCACCCGCACCGCGCTCGCCGCCGGCACCGCCTCGGCCGTCGCCGCGGCCACCATGATCGGCCTCACCCTGGGCCTCGCGCCCAGCGCCTCGGCCGGCGAGTTCCTGGTCAACGGCGGCTTCGAGAGCGGCTCCCTCGGCCCGTGGAGCTGCGCCGCCGGCGCCGGCAGCGTCGTCACCGGCCAGGCCCACGGCGGCAGCTACGCGCTGGCCGCCGCCGCCACGGCGGGCGACACCGCCCGCTGCGCGCAGACCGTCACGGTCGCGCCCAACACCACCTACACGCTCAGCGCCTACCTCAAGGGCTCGTACGTCTACCTCGGCGTGGACGGCGGCACCTCGACCTGGACGCCCGGCACCGGCGGCGGCTACCAGAAGCTGACCACCACCTTCACCACCGGCGCCACCCAGACCAGCGCCACCGTCTACACCCACGGCTGGTACGGCCAGGGCACCTACTACGCGGACGACGTCTCGCTGGACGGCCCCGGCGCGCCCAGCCCGACCATCACGCCCACCCCCACGGTCACCCCCACCGTGACGCCCACGGTCACTCCCACCGTGACGCCCACGGTCACCCCGACCGTGACGCCCACCGTGACCCCGACCGTGACGCCCACCGGCACGCCCACCACGCCGCCGCCCGGCTCCAAGAGCCTGGTCGGCTACCTGCACGCCAGCTTCGCCAACGGCGCGGGCTACACCAAGATGGCCGACGTCCCCGACTCCTGGGACTTCATCAACCTCTCCTTCGGCGAGCCGACCTCGGTCACCTCCGGCGACATCCGGTTCAACCGCTGCCCGGTCACCGAGTGCCCGGGCGTCGAGTCCGACGCCGACTTCAAGGCCGCCATCGCCGCCAAGCGCGCCAAGGGCAAGAAGGTGCTGATCTCGATCGGCGGCCAGAACGGCCAGGTCCAGCTCACCACCACCGCCGCCCGGGACGCCTTCGTCAGCTCCGTGTCGGCGATCATCGACAAGTGGGGCCTGGACGGCCTGGACATCGACTTCGAGGGCCACTCGCTGTCGCTCCAGACCGGCGACACCGACTTCAAGAACCCGACCAGCCCGGTCATCGTCAACCTGATCTCCGCGATCAAGACGCTCAAGGCCAAGTACGGCCCGAACTTCGTGCTGACCATGGCGCCGGAGACCTTCTTCGTCCAGCTCGGCTACCAGTACTACGGCTCCGGCCCCTGGGGCGGCCAGGACCCGCGGGCCGGCGCCTACCTGCCGGTCATCCACGCCCTGCGCGACGACCTCACCCTGCTGCACGTCCAGGACTACAACTCCGGCTCCATCATGGGCCTGGACAACCAGTACCACTCGATGGGCGGCGCCGACTTCCACGTCGCGATGACCGACATGCTGCTCAAGGGCTTCCCGGTGGCGGGCAACGCCAACAACGTCTTCCCGGCGCTGCCCGCCTCCAAGGTCGCCATCGGCATGCCGGCCACCACCAACGCGGGCAACGGCTACGTCGCCCCGGCCGAGGTCAACAAGGCCCTGGACTGCCTCACCAAGCTGGCCAACTGCGGCAGCTACGTCCCGAAGGCGGGCGCCCAGCCCGGCCTGCGCGGCCTGATGACCTGGTCGATCAACTGGGACCAGTTCGGCGGCCGGGAGTTCTCGAAGAACTTCGACAGCTACTTCCGCCGCTGACGGCCCGCCGGCCGGCCCGGCCCGCCGGCCGCTGACCCACGGACCGCTGGGCGACGGGGCTCGAACCCCGTCGCTCAGCGGTCCACCCGCACCGCCGCCAGGTACTCGGCGATCGCGTCCCGGTTGCGGGTCAGGCACGCGATCCGCGAGCTCATCCCCGCCAGCTCCTGCTCCAGGGTGGCGATCATCTCCGGCGTGGCGTCCTCGAAGTGGATCGTCCGGGGCTTGCTGAGGCAGGGCAGGATCTGTTTGATGATCCGGGTCGGCAGCCCCGCGTCGAGCAGCCCCCGGATCTGCAGCACCCGGTCCACCGTCGACTCCTCGTACGCGCGGTAGCCGTTCGCGCAGCGCCCGGCCGCGATCAGCCCCTGCTCCTCGTAGTAGCGCAGCAGCCGCCGGGACGCCCCGGTCCGCTCGGACAGCTCCCCGATGCGCATGTGGCCCACCTCACAACCGGTCGCGTTGACCCTCACATCAATGTGAGCGTTTGAGCATAACGGCCATGCCGACCTCCACACCGACCACCGAGCGACCCGCCGCCGACCGGCGGCCGGCCGGGCTGCCCCTGCCCGCCCTCCTCGCCCTCGCCACCGCCGTCTTCGTCACCGCCCTCACCGAGACCCTGCCCGCCGGCGTGCTGCCCGCCATGAGCGCCGACCTCGGCGTCGGCGAGTCCGCCATGGGCCAGTCCGTCACCGTCTACGCCCTCGGCACCGCCCTCACCGCCGTCCCGCTCACCGCCGCCACCGCCGGCTGGGGCCGGCGGCGCCTGCTGCTCACCGCGATGCTCGGCTTCGCCGCCGCCAACACCGTCACCGCGCTGTCCGGGAACTACCCGCTCACCATGGCCGCCCGGTTCGTCGCCGGGGTCGCCGCCGGCCTCGCCTGGGCCCTGCTCGCCGGGTACGCACGCCGGCTCGCGCCCCCCGAGCTCCAGGGCCGGGCCATCGCCGTCGCGATGGCCGGCGCCCCGCTCGCCCTGTCGCTCGGCGTGCCCGCCGGGACCTTCCTCGGCCAGGTGCTCGGCTGGTGGGTGGCCTTCCTGCTGATGACCGTCGTCGCCCTCGGCGTCACCGGCTGGATCGCCGCCTCCGTCCCCGAGGTGCCCGGCCGGGCCCGCGGCGAGCGGGCCCCGGTGCTGCGCGCCCTCACCGTCCCCGGCGTCACCCCGGTGCTCGCCGTCACCTTCGTGTTCGTCCTCGCCCACACCGTCCTCTACACCTACATCGCGTCCTTCCTCGACCGGCGCGGCATGGGCGGCGCCACCGACGCCGTGCTGCTCGCCTTCGGCGTGGCCTCGCTGGCGGGCATCTGGTTCACCGGCGCGCACATCCACCGCCGGCTGCGCGCGCTCACCCTCGCCTCGACCCTGCTGGTCGCCGCCGCGGCCGCGGTCCTCGGACTCGCGGCCGGCAGTGCCGCCGCCGTGTACGCCGCCGCCGTGCTCTGGGGGCTCGGCTGGGGCGGCGTCCCGACCCTGCTGCAGACCGCCGCCGGGGACGCGGGCGGCGAGCGGGCGGACGCGGCGCAGGCGATGCTGGTCACCCTGTGGAACGCGGCGATGGCCGGCGGCGGCGTGGCCGGCGGCCTGCTGCTGGACGGGCTCGGCACCGGCTCCCTGCCGTGGACCGCGCTGCTCCTGCTGCTGCCGGTCCTCGCCGTCGTCCTCGCCGCCCGCACCCACGGTTTCCCGGCCCGCCGCCCGGGCGGCGGGCGATGACCGGCGGGCTCAGTGGCCGCCGAGCGGGTCCCGGGAGCGCATCAGCCCCCCGCGGTAGGAGATGGCCACCGCCTGGGCCCGGTCACGGGCGTCGATCTTCGCCAGGATCCGCTTCATGTGGGTCTTCACCGTCGACTCGGCGAGCACCAGCAGCGCGGCGATCTCCCGGTTCGAGCGCCCCTCGGCCGCCAGCCGCAGCACCTCCCGCTCGCGCGCCGTCAGCTGGGCCAGCCGGACGTCCTCCGGCTCCGGCGGGGGCCGCTCGCCGTCCCGGCCGACCATCTGGGCGACCAGGTCCCGGGTGACCGCCGGGTCCAGCACGGACTCGCCCCCGGCCAGGGTGTGCACCGCGTCGATCAGCCGCTCGGCCGAGGCCCGCTTCAGCAGGAAGCCGGCCGCCCCGGCCCGCAGCGCCCCCCAGACGTAGTCGTCGTGGTGGAAGGTGGTCAGCACCAGCACCCGGGTGGGCAGCCCGGCGGAGACGATCCGCCGGGTCGCCTCCACCCCGTCGATCCCGGGCATCCGGACGTCCATCAGCACCACGTCCGGCAGCAGCTCCCGGCAGCGGGCCACCGCCGCCAGCCCGTCGGCCGCCTCGCCGGCCACCTCGATCCGGTCGTCGGTCTCCAGCACCAGGGAGACCCCGGCGCGCAGCAGCGCGTCGTCGTCGGCCACCACCACCCGCACCCGCCCGGCCCCCGGGCCCGGTCCGGCGGTCACGGGACGGGAAGCTCGGCGCGCAGCCGGAACCCGCCCGGCTCGCCCGGCCCGTGCTCCACCCGCCCGCCGAGGACCGAGACCCGTTCGGCCACCCCCAGCAGCCCGCGGCCCGGCGCGTACCCGGCGGGCACGCCCCGCCCGTCGTCGCACACCTCGACGGCGAGCCGCCCGGCGGCGCACCGGACGGTGACCCCGACGGTCCGGGCGTCCGCGTGCTTCACCGTGTTGGTGAGCCCCTCCTGGACGATCCGGTACGCCGACACGTCCAGGCTGCGCGGCACCCGGCGGGCGGCCGGGTCGATCCGCACCCACACCCGCAGCCCGGCCCCGCCGAGCCGCTCGGCCAGCCGCTCCAGGTCGGCGATCCCGGGCTGCGGCGCCGCGCCGTCCTGCTCCCGGCCCCCGGCGGCCCGGCCGTGCGCGTCCCGGCCGTGCGCCTCGCGCCGCAGCAGGCCGAGCACCCGGTCGAGGTCGTCGAGCGCCTCCCGCCCGGTGTGCTCCAGACCGGTGAGCAGCTCCCGGGTGCGTTCCGGCTCGCGGTCGAGCAGCCGGCGGGCGGCCCCGGCCTGGACCAGCACCACGTTCAGGGTGTGGCCCACCGAGTCGTGCAGCTCCCGGGCCAGCCGGGCCCGCTCCTCGGCGACCACCTCCCGGCGCAGCAGCAGCCGGGCGGCCTCGCGCTGCTCGGCCCGCCGGGCCGTCCCGTAGCCGACCGCCCAGCCCAGCAGCCACAGGAACAGCACCCCGGCCGGGATGACGGGGTAGGCCCGGCCGAGGTCGGCGAAGTAGGCGGCCATCCCCAGCAGGGCGGCGAACGGGCCGAACCAGGCGCGCCGCCGGGGCGCGTAGAGACCGAGCGAGTAGAGGCCGACCAGGTCGGCGTACGGCGAGACGGGGCTCGGCAGCACGAACAGCGCCTCGGCCGAGAGCGCGGCCGCGCCGACCAGGTAGCCGGCCAGCGGCCTGGTCCGGCGCACCGCCAGCGGGGCGGCCACCGCCACGCTCAGGGCGAGGGCGAGCGGCAGTCCGCCGTGCAGCTCGCCCGCCGCGCCGATCCGTTCGACGGCCATCACCAGCAGGAACAGCCCGGCCAGGACGGCGTCCCAGCGGTCGGCGGGCACCGCCCGCAGCGCGGGCAGCAGCGGCCGGGGCGGCGGGGCCGCCGGGGTGTGCGGCGCAGAACTCATGACGGCTCCGGGGTGGGGGAGTGGCCGCCGCGCGGTGGTGCGGGCGCACGGGCCGTACGGTAGCGGCGGCCGTCCGGCCCGCGCATCGCCCTGGTGGGGTATTCCGGACCGGTCCGGGCACCCCGTGGGGGGCAGCCCGCGGGACCCCGCGGGGCGGACGCGGGCGGGCGCCCGCGGTCCGTAGCGTCCGGGGCCATGAACGCTCCCGACCCCCGCGCCCCGGCCGCCGCTCCCCGTCCCTCCCCTCCTGCCGTCGCGCCCGCACCCGTCGCTCCTCCCGGGCCGCCCTCCGGCCGGGCCCGCCGGGCGGGCTGGTGGACGGTCACCGTGCTCGCCTTCGCCACCGCCCTGCTCACCGCCCGCTACCTGACCCTCGACCCCGAGGTCTTCCTCGACCAGCAGCGCGCCGTCTACCTGGCCCATCGCGTCCCGCTCGCGCTGCACGTCGGCGGCGGGGTGCTGGCGGTGCTGCTCGGCCCCTGGCAGTTCCTGCCCCGGCTGCGCGCCCGCCGCCCGGGCCTGCACCGGCTGACCGGCCGGCTCTACCTGCTGGCCGTGCTGGCCACCGGCACCGGCGGCCTGCTGCTGGCCCCCTCGGGCCTGGTCGGCCCCGTTGCGCCGGCCGGCTTCACCGCGCTCGCCGTCCTGCTGCTGCTCTCCTCGGCGCTGGCCTGGCGGGCCGCCCTGCGCCGCGACCTCGTCCGCCACCGGGCCTGGGCCACCCGCTCGTTCGCGCTGATCCTGGCCGCCGCGACGCTGCGGATCTGGCTGCCGGTGGCGGACCTCGCCGGGGTGCCGTTCGAGCAGGCCTACGCCACCGCCGCCTGGACCTGCTGGCTGATCAACCTGGTGGTGGCCGAGCGCCTGATCGCCCGGATCCCCGGGCCCGCCGCCGCGCCGCCGGCCGGGTGAAGCGGCATCGTCGCCGGGTGGGTGACGGCCTATCATCCAGCAATGACCACCGCAGAGTTGATCCGCATCGTGTCCCGTTCCTCGCCGATGGCGCTCGCCCAGGTCGAGCGGGTCAGGGCCGAGCTCGCCGCCCTGCACCCGGGGGTGCGCACCGAGGTGGTGCCGGTGACCACCTCCGGCGACCGCTGGATGGGCGACCTCGCCCGGCTCGGCGGCAAGGGCGCGTTCACCAAGGAGGTGGACGCCGCGCTGCTGGCCGGTGAGGCCGACCTCGCCGTGCACTGCCTCAAGGACGTGCCGGCCGACCGCCCACTGCCGGCCGGCACGGTGTTCGCCGCCTACCTGCGCCGCGACGACATCCGCGACGCCCTCGTCCACCCCGGCGGCCTGACCCTGGACGAACTGGTGCCCGGCACCCGGATCGGCACCTCCTCGGTCCGCCGCCGGGCCCAGCTCGCCGCCTCCCACCCGCACCTGGAGTGCGTCCCGGTGCGCGGCAACGCCAACAGCCGGCTGGCCAAGCTCGCGGCGGGGGAGGCGGACGCGCTGCTGCTCGCGCTGTCCGGACTGGAGCGGATCGGCGAGGCCGCGCGGATCAGCGAGGTGCTGCCGGTCGAGTCGATGTGCCCGCCGATCGGCGCCGGGATCCTCGCCCTGCAGTGCCGCGCCGAGGACACCGCCACCATCGACGCGGTCGCCGGCCTCGGCGACCACCCGACCTGGCGCGAGGCGAGCGCCGAGCGGATGTTCCTGCACGTGCTCCAGGGCCACTGCAACTCGCCGATCGCCGGCTACGCCCGGGCCGAGGCGGACGGCCGCCTGTCGCTGCGCGGGCGGGTCTTCACCCCGGACGGCAAGCGGGTCCTGGACGCCCACGAGTGGGCCGGCGCGCTGAGCCCGGAGGACCTCGGCACCGCGACCGCCCTCGCCCTCAAGCGGCAGGGCGCCTCCGAGCTGATCGCCGCCATCCCGCACTGAACCGCGGGGGAGGGCCGGCCGGGAACGCCGGAAGGCCCCTCGTTCTCACGAGGGGCCTTCCGGCTGTCTGTGCGCCGCCAGGGACTCGAACCCCGGACCCGCTGATTAAGAGTCAGCTGCTCTAACCAACTGAGCTAGCGGCGCCTGCTGACGAGGAAGACATTACCTGGTCAGCGGCCGAAACACACAATCGGCCCGGGGCCCCGCCGCCGCGGGGGGAGCCGTTCAGGGGGTGAGGACGACCTTCCCCCGGACGTGGCCGGTGCCGACCAGCCGGTGGGCGTCGGCCGCCCGGCCCAGCGGGAAGGTGTCGGCGATCTCCAGCCGCAGCGCGCCCGCCTCCCAGAGGCCGACCAGCCCGGCCAGCCGGGCCGCCGTCCGCTCCCCCCGGATCCCCAGGACGCCCAGGCGCCGGGCCGCCGGGTAGTCGACCACGGTGCCGATCCGGGCCCGGTCGGCGACCAGCTCGACGGAGGCCTCCAGCGCCCCGCGCCCGGCCGCGTCGAAGGCCGCGTCCACGCCCCGCGGCGCCACCGCCCGCACCCGCCCGACCAGCCCCTCGCCGTACGCGACCGGGATCGCGCCCAGCTCCCGCAGGTAGCCGTGGTTGCGCTCGCTCGCGGTGCCGATCACCGTGGCCCCCCAGGCCCGGGCCAGCTGGACGGCGACCGTGCCGACCCCGCCGGCGGCGCCGTGCACGAGCACGGTGTCGCCCTCGCCCGCCTTCAGCTCGGTGAGCGCGAGGTGCGCCGTCTGCCCGGAGGCGGACAGCGCGCCCGCGTGCTCCCAGGGCATCCCGGCCGGCTTGCGCACCAGCCGCGCGGCGTCGGCGGTGACCAGCTCGGCGGCGCAGCCCAGCAGCCGGAAGCCCAGGACCTCGTCCCCGACCGCCCAGTCCCGCACGCCCTCGCCGAGCCGGTCCACCACCCCGGCGAACTCGTTGCCGGGGATCAGCCCGGGGGCGACCTCGACGCCGGCCGGGGCCCGGCCCTCCCGGATCGCGAGGTCCACCGGCTGCACCCCGGCGGCGTAGACCCGCACCCGCACCTCGCCGGGACCGGGGACGGGGTCGGGCACCGCGGTCACCCGCAGCACCTCGGGGCCGCCGAACCGGGGGACGGTCACTGCCTTCATCGCGGGCACTCCTGTCGGGTCCTGTCGAGCCTCGGGTTCCCCTGATCCTGCGGGGTGAAGTCCGCTTGAGGTCAACCCCTCCCCGGCGTGTCGTCCCAGTTGAGATCATTGTCAGATTTATCCTCGACGGCGGCCCGGGCCATGTCCGGACCGCACTGCCGTGCAGACCCCGCCCGCCACCGAGAGGACGTTCCCCGTGGGCCAGCTGCCCCTGCTCTTCCTGGTGCTGCTCGCCTCCGTGGTGACCATGCCGCTGGCCCGCCGGACCGGCGTGCCCCAACCGGTGCTGATGACCCTGCTGGGCATCGCCATGGCGCTGGTCCCGCAGATCCCCGACATCGCCATCGAACCCGAGCTGATCCTGCCGCTGGTCCTGCCGCCGCTGATCTTCGCCGTCGCCCGGCGCTCCTCGGTGCGCTACTTCAAGGCGAACATCCGCTCGATCCTGCTGCTCGCCGTCGCCCTGGTCGTGGTCACCACCGCCGCCGTGGCCGGCACCGTGCACTGGCTGCTGCCCGGACTGCCGATCGCCGCCGCCATCGCGCTCGGCGCGCTGGTCTCCCCGCCCGACCCGGTCGCCGCCGTCGCGGTGGCCGGCAGCGTCGGCCTGCCCCGCCGCCTGGTCGCCATCCTGGAGAGCGAGGGCCTGTTCAACGACGTCACCGCGATCGTCGTCTACTCGCTGGCCATCGAGGCCGTGGTCGGCGGCGACTTCTCGGCCGGCGGGGCCGTGCTGCGCTTCGTCCTCTCGGCGGTCCTCGCGGTCGTCATCGGCGTCGTCCTCGGCTGGGCCAACACCAAGCTCGCCGCCCTCCTGGAGGACCCCACCCAGCAGGTCGCGCTCAACCTGCTGGTGCCCTTCGCCGCCTACAGCCTGGCCGAGGAGATCCACGGCTCCGGCGTCCTCGCCGTCGTCGTCTGCGGCCTCTACCTCGCCGAGCGGGCCGCCGACGCCGACGCCGTCTCCTACCGGCTGGTCGGCAACGCGTTCTGGGAGATCGTCGAGATCCTCATCACCGGCGTCGCCTTCGGCCTCATCGGCCTCGAACTGGCCACCGTCCTCAAGGAGGCCGGCTCCGGCTGGACCGGCATGCTCGGCGACGCCGCCGTGGTGATCGCCGTGGTCGTGGTGGTCCGGCTGCTCTGGCTGCTCCCGGCCGGCTGGCTCTCCCAGAAGCTGCGCTCCGGCTCCGAGGAGGACACCCCGATCAGCTGGCAGGAGAGCGTGCTGCTCTGGTGGTCCGGGATGCGCGGGGTCGCCACCGTGGCCCTGGCCCTGGCCATCCCGCTCACCCTGGACTCCGGCGAGTCCTTCCCGGAACGCGGCCGGCTGGTCTTCATCGCGTTCAGCGTGGTGCTCTTCACCCTGCTGGTCCAGGGCCTCACCCTGCCCTGGCTGGCCAAGCGCTTCGAGCTCGACCTCGGCCACGACCGGCACGAGCAGCAGGTCCGCCAGCTCTGGTGGCGGGCCGCCAAGGCCGGACTGCGGCGGCTCGGCGAACTGGAGGAGGCCGACCGGCTGCCCGCCGAGGTCGCCGACCGGCTGCGGGACCGCCAGCACGACCGGCTGGCCCGGCTCTGCCCCGAGAACTACGCCGAGGAGGAGGCCGCCGAGGCGAAGCAGCGACTCGTCCAGTGGCGGGAGGCGCACAGCGTCGAACAGGAGATGATCGCCGCCTCCCGGCGCGAGATGCTGGTCGCCCGCGCCGAGCCCGGTGCCGACCCGGAGCTCGTCGACCAGGTGCTGCGCGGCCTCGACCTGCGCTCCGAACGGCGGTGACGGCAGGGCGGTGACGGCGGGTCGGGCGGCCACGCGGTGACGGCCGGGCGGCCGCCCCGCGACGCGCGTCCGAACGGCGGGCATCCCGACGGATCGTCCGGATGCGGAATGTGCGCCCGGGGTCGCGGTGTTGCATAGGCTGGCCCCGGGCAAGGCCGTCAAAGGAGTCGGCGCACCCCCAGTACCCGCACGACCTCGCGAAACCCTCCCGCCTGGCCCTGCCGGTATCTGCACCCAGACGAAACGAGGAGCCCCCGATGTCGGAGACCCGCGCCGACGCCCGTACCCCGCTGGACCGCACCCCGCAGTGGGCCGCCCTCGCCAAGCACCGGGAGGAGTTCGGCGACACGCACCTGCGTGAGCTGTTCGCCGCCGACCCGGAGCGCGGCCGCCGCTACACCCTCCAGGTCGGCGACCTGCACGTCGACTACGCCAAGCACCTCGTCACCGACGAGACCCTGGCGCTGCTGCGCGACCTGGCCGGGGCCACCGGTGTCGCCGCCCTGCGGGACGCCATGTTCCGCGGCGAGAAGATCAACACCACCGAGCACCGCGCCGTCCTGCACACCGCGCTGCGCGCCCCGCGCGGCGCGGTCGTCGAGGTCGACGGCGAGAACGTCGTCCCCGCCGTGCACGCCGTGCTGGACAAGATGGCCGCCTTCGCCGGGCAGGTCCGCAGCGGCGAGTGGCGCGGCCACACCGGCAAGCGGATCCGCACCGTGGTCAACATCGGCATCGGCGGCTCCGACCTCGGCCCCGCGATGGCCTACGAGGTGCTGCGCTCCTTCGCGCAGCGCGACCTCGACGTCCGCTTCGTCTCCAACGTGGACGGCGCCGACCTGCACGAGGCGGTCCGCGACCTGGACGCCGCCGAGACGCTCTTCATCGTCGCCTCCAAGACCTTCACCACCATCGAGACCATCACCAACGCGGTCTCGGCCCGGAACTGGCTGCTCACCGAGCTGCGCGCGGACACCGACGCGGTCGCCAAGCACTTCGTCGCGCTGTCCACCAACGCCGAGGGCGTCGCCGACTTCGGCATCGACACCGCCAACATGTTCGAGTTCTGGGACTGGGTCGGCGGCCGCTACTCCTACGACTCGGCGATCGGCCTCTCGCTGATGATCGCCATCGGCCCGGACGCCTTCCGCGAGATGCTGGACGGCTTCCACCTGGTCGACGAGCACTTCCGCGCCGCCCCGCCGGAGGAGAACGTCCCGTTGCTGCTCGGCCTGCTCGGGGTCTGGTACGGCGCGTTCTTCGACGCCCAGGCGCACGCCGTGCTGCCGTACTCGCACTACCTCTCGAAGTTCACCGCCTACCTCCAGCAGCTGGACATGGAGTCCAACGGCAAGTCGGTGGACCGCGACGGGCGCCCGGTGAGCTGGCAGACCGGCCCGGTGGTCTGGGGCACCCCCGGCACCAACGGCCAGCACGCCTACTACCAGCTGCTGCACCAGGGCACCAAGGTGATCCCGGCGGACTTCATCGGCTTCGCCCGGCCGGTCGCCGACCTGCTGCCCGGCCTGGTCGCCCAGCACGACCTGCTGCTCGCGAACTTCTTCGCCCAGACCCAGGCGCTGGCCTTCGGCAAGACGCCGGAGGAGGTCGCCGCCGAGGGCGTGCCGGCCGAGCTGGTCCCGCACAAGACCTTCCGGGGCAACCACCCGACCACCACCGTGCTGGCCGGCGAGCTGACCCCCTCGGTGCTCGGCCAGCTGGTCGCCCTCTACGAGCACAAGGTGTTCGTCCAGGGCGCGATCTGGAACATCGACTCCTTCGACCAGTGGGGCGTCGAGCTGGGCAAGGTGCTCGCCAAGCGGATCGAGCCGGTGCTGCTGACCGGCGAGGGCACGGAGGTGCTGGACAGCTCCACCGCGGCGCTGGTCGCCCGCTACCGCGAGCTGCGCGGCCGCTGAGCCGCTCAACCGCTGAACCGCTGAGCCGCCGGGCCCGTGCACGGGCCGTCCGCCTCCCGGCGGGCGGCCCCGCGCGGCCGGCCCCCGCGCTCCCCGCTCCGCTCCGGACCCGGGAACGGCCGGAGGGCCCCCGGGGTGAGGTGGGGGGGTGCGGGGGGGTGGGGGGCGCCCCGGGCGGGGCCCCCGG
>NZ_JBHYUU010000185.1:0-15704 GCF_042749955.1 Kitasatospora sp. NPDC059462
GTGCGGTGTCGGCGGCGGGCCGCACGGCGTCCACGGGCCCGGCGGCCGGGGCCACCGGGGCGGCCGGGACCGGCTGCGCCGCCGGCGCCGCCACGGCGGCCCGGGGGGCGGCGGGCACGGCCTGGGCGATGCCGGGCGCACCCAGCACCAGCCCGGCCAGTACGAGGGCGGGGGCGATCTTCGCGATCACGCGCGAGCTCACTGCGACTCCTGTCGTCTCTGCGGTACGGCCGGCGGCCGGGACCCGGGGCCACCGGATCCACCGGCGGGACGACTGTTGAGCGAGCACCCGGGGGCGGCTCGGTCGGGCCCGTACCGCCGGCCGCCACCAGCTGAAATCTACAGGACTGTAGAGGTTGAGGGAACCGACCCTCCCTCAGGAGCACGCCGCGGGAAGCGTCACATGGTGTTGACGATCAGTCCGATGTGGGTGAAGTAGTTGAGGCCGCCGAAAACGAGGAAGGCGAGCCCGGCGAGGCCCCAGGCGACCCCGACCACCGGGACCGGCCACGCGGCCGGACGGCGCAGCGCCAACGGGAACAGCAGCGCGCCGATGCCGACCAGCACGTAGAGCCCCGACATGAAGCTCGCCTCCAGCCACGGCCAGTCCGAGAACTCACCCGAGATGGGTTCCTCCGGAGGAGCCGCGAAGAGCGTGTACTTCCAGCCCGCGGCGGCGATGCCGAAGCAGGCGAGGCCCATGCCGAAGACGTACAGCGACACGGGCCCGGCGATCCGGGCGGTGCGGGCCACCCGCTCCTCGCCGAGCAGTTCGGCGCCGCGCTTCCAGAGGTAGAAGGAGGCGGAGAGCAGGAAGACGCCGAAGGCGAGGGCGGGTTCGCCGAAGATGATGTTGTCGAAGGGGAAGCCCTGCCCGGCGAGCGGCCAGGTCAGGGTCATGTGCAGCCCGGTGACGACGAGGGTGAAGCCGAGCGCCCCGAAGGCCAGCGCCCAGCCGTCGAGGGTGGCGATCGGCCCGGGTGCCAGGAACCTGCGGCCGAGCGCGACCACGAGGAGCAGGCCGGCACCGGCGGCCACGGACATGATCGTGTTGTAGGTCGGCATCCTGGCCCAGTCGATCTTCAGACCGTCCGCGAGGAGCCACAGAGCGTGCTGTTCGATGTGCGGATGGTAGGAAGCGGCGTGCTCGCCACGGCCGCGCCGCCGCCGTCCGGGCGCCCGCGCCACCCGGACGGCCGAGGTCCAGGCCTCCCCGCCGGCACCGGCGGCGGCGGATGAGGACGGAGCGGAGGAGCCGGCCGGGCGCCGGCTGGTCGCGGCGGTGCCCGGCCGGCTCCGGTCCTGCGGTCGTCCGGCCCTGCGGTGGTGGCGCCTACGGGACCGGGCTCAGCCGCTTCCACGGGCGGCCGCCGTCGGCCTCGGCGGTGCCGGGGGTGGCGGTGGTGTACCACTGCGCGTACCAGTAGGAGCCCTGGTGCTTCACGAACGCGGCCGTCGAGGCGGCCGGTGGTGCGGTGGCCGGTGGTGCGGTGGTCGGTACCGCGCGAGGCCCGAACGGTGCGGCGTGGCTTGCATGGCTTTCCTCTCGTTGACGGCGCGGGGCGGGCGTGGTCCGCCGGGTGGCGCGGGCCCCCGTCGGGTCGGCGCCCGCCGGCCGACGGCGTGAGCGGCGGCGGGGCGGAGGACCGCACGGCCCTGCACGCGGATCGTGGACGGGGGCGGTACACAGCCGGTGGACACCGCGTCAACCACCGTGTCCGGCTCCCGTTGCGGCGCGCGGGGCAGGGCACGAGGGCCCGGCGGAGTCACGGGGCGAGGACCGGCCCGGGGGCGCCGCGGGGACGTCGCGAGGAGCGCCGGGCCACCGGCCGGCCCCACGCCGCGGGCCGCAGCGGCCGGGCGGTCAGCGGGAGGTGCGGCGGGACCGGCCCAGGCGGCCGGCCAGCGGGACGATCACCGCGATGGCCGGCAGGACGGTGGCGAGGCCCGCGAGCGCGGTCGTGTCGCCGCGCGCCGTGAGGAGGGCGTCCGCGAGCAGCGGCGGGCACGCCAGTGCCGTCGCCGCCAGCGCGGGCCCGCCCCGCAGGCCGTGACGCCAGGTCAGCACGGTGCCGACCGTGCCGAGCACGAGCAGCGGCCAGCAGCCGTAGTCCGTGCTGACCCAGGGCACCAGACGGGCGTCGAGGACCGCCCGGGGCACGATCACCAGGGCGATCGCGGCGCCGGCCACGCCCGCCGGGCCCGCCGTTCCGCGCCCCGGGCGCCGGTCCGGCGGGCAGGCCAGCAGCACGCCCGCCGCCAGCACCGTCGCGGCCGGGGTGACCACCGGGTCGCCGAACGCCGGTCCGCTGACCACCGCGGCCGCGGCGAACGCCAGCAGCCCGGCCACCGTGCAGGGCAGCCCGACCCGCCAGCGCCCGGCCAGCGCCGACGCCGCTCCCGTGCACACCAGCAGCGCGGAGACGAGCAGGGCGCCCCACGCCCCCGACAGGTCGGCGCGCAGCTGCACCCCGAACGGCGCGGGCGAGGCGGCGAAGCTCGCGTACCAGCGCAGCAGGTGCAGACCGCAGGCGGCGGCCGCGGCGGCCAGCGCGAAGGGGTGGGCCAGGCCGAGCACCCGGGCGGCCGGGGCGGCCGGTCCCGGCCCCAGCCGCATCCTCAGCGCGTGCGCCGCCAGCCCGGCGCCCTCCCGCAGCCGCGAGCTCCACGGCTCGCCCTCGGTCATCTCCCGGAAGGTCGCGGCGATCTCCCCGCCGTGGGCCTGCCGGTAGGCGGCGGGGTAGAGCCTCAGGAGGCGCTCGATCACGGGGCGGAGGTGGACGGCCGCGCGGCGGACAGCCGCCGACGGGCCTCCCGGGCCGTCTCGGCCAGGCGCTCGGCCTCCGTCTCCAGCCGCGCGCGCCCCGCCGAGGAGAGCGCGAAGATCCGCCGGGCGCGGCCGTCGACGACCTCCTCGCGGTCGATCCCGATCAGGCCGTCGGCCAGCAGGCGGTCCAGTGCCCCGTACAGGGCGCCGGTGCGCAGCGCGACCCGGCCGCTGGTCATCGCCTTGATCTCCTGGGCGATGGCGTAGCCGTGCCGGGGCTCGTCCGCGAGGGCCGTCAGCACCATCACGGTCGGTTCTTGCATCGCGCGCTCGCTCACCCGACGACGATAGTCACTGCGCCGGAGTGTCTCAACGTCAGCGCCCGGGCGCACGGCGGGGCCCCGGGAGCGGCGTGCGCTCCCGGGGCCCCGGTCCGTCTGCTCAGCGGGACATCAACGGCCCTGGAGGGACTTGACGGTGTCGCCGAAGGACCAGCCCTTCGAGCCGTCCCAGTTGATCGACCAGGTCATCAGACCCTTCAGCTGGCCGCTGAAGGCGCTCCACGACTGGCTGACCAGGCTCGGCGCCATGTAGCCGCCGCCCGCGCCCGGCTGGGCCGGCAGGCCGGGGACCTGCTTGTCGTAGGGCACCTTGATGGTGGTGCCCTGGATGGTCAGGCCGTTGTTCAGGCAGGTGGTCTGCGCGGTGAAGCCCTGGACGGTGCCGGCCTGGTAGGAGTCACCGGAGCAGCCGTACATGCTGCCGTTGTAGTACTGCATGTTCAGCCACCAGAGGCGGCCGTTGTCGATGTACTTCTTGATGATCGGCAGGTAGGAGCCCCAGATCGAGCCGTAGGTGACGCTGCCGCCGGTGACGTACGCGGTCTCGGGGGCCATCGTCAGGCCGAAGCCGGCCGGCATCTGGGCGAGCACGCCGTCGATGATGCGGATCAGGTTGGCCTGCGAGGCGGACAGGGTGTTGATGCTGCCGCTGCTGGACAGGCCGGTCTCGATGTCGATGTCGATGCCGTCGAAGTTGTACTTCTTCAGGATCGGGACGACGGTCGCCACGAACTTGTCGGCGACGGTGCTGGAGCTGAGGTCGATGCCCGCGGCGGCGCCGCCGATCGACATCAGGATGGTCGCGCCGGCGGCCTTGGCCTGGCACATCTCGGCGGGGGTCGACACCTTGACGTTGGCGTCCATGCCGTCCTCCCACAGGACGGTGCCGTCCGAGAGGATCACCGGGAAGGCGGCGTTGATGACGTTGTAGCCGTGCGCGGCCATCCGCGGGTCGGTGATGGGGGTCCAGCCCATGCCCGGGTGCACGCCGTTGGAGGCGCCGTCCCAGTTCTCCCAGTAGCCCTGGAGCACCTTGCCGGTCGGCTTGGGCTTCGTCGGGCAGGTGGAGCCCGGAGGCGTGGTCGGCGGGGTGGTCGGCGGCGTCGTGGGAGGCGTCGTCGGCGGGGTGGTCGGCGGCGTCGTGGGAGGCGTCGTCGGCGGGGTGGTGGGCGGGGTGGTCGGCGGGGTGGTGGTGCCGCCGGGGCCGGCCAGCTCCACGTCGTCCGCGTAGAACGCGGGCTGGCCGTACCAGCCGTGCAGGAAGACGGTCACCGAGGTGGTGGTCGCACCGGTGGAGAAGGTGGTGCTGAGCTTGCTGTACGAAGCGGCGCTCGCCGTCCAGGTGGACGTCGAACCGGTGAGGCCGGTGCCGGTGGCGCCCAGGTAGATGTAGCTGCCCTGGACGTAGGCGCTCAGCGTGTACTGGGAGTTGGGCTGCACGCTGATGGTCTGGGTGCACTGGCCCTGGTCCTGGCCGGTCGGCGAGACCTTGAGCGCCGAGGTGCCGCCGTGCACCGGGCTGCTGACGGCCGCGCCGACGCCGCCCGCGCAGTTCCAGTCGGAAAGGCCGTTCTCGAAGCCGGGGTTGGCGACCAGGTTGGGGGTGGCGGCCCCGGCGTTGACGGTACCGGCCACGGCGAGGCCGGCGCCGACGACGACGGCCGCGCTCAGCGCGGCGAGGGAGCGCCGGGCGACGCTGGGTCCGGGCTGGGCACCGGTGGTCCGGTGGGTCTGCGCTGCGCGCTCCACGACCGCTCGCTGCGGCTGTGGGGTGCGCGACCTCCGACGGAACATGCTGTGCTCGCTTCCCGCCGGGAGTCATGGGCATGACCGTCGCTGTGGGGGCGTGACGCCCGGCTCTGGGTGGGGACATGTGGGGATGTGCCGGTCCGGATCGTAGGAGCGACGGCAAGGCCCGTCAATAGGTCTGGACCAATGCCTACTTGGGGCGCGGTAGCGGTACCACTACCCTCGGTGCGCCATCCGGGCGTTCCACCAGTTGAGGGGCGGGGTCCGCTTGATGGCCGACGGCATCGGCACCGACGGTGAAAGCTGGTCAGGACTGGACGAGACGTTCACCCGGGAGGTCACGGCGGTCGGCGCGACGGCGGAGGGCCGGGCCCTGGCCGGCACCCAGACCCTGGGCGACCCGGCCGTCGGCAACGACCGGCCGCTCGGGCTGCCGCTGCGGCTGCGGCCGGGCCTGCGCAAGGAGTTGGCGGCCTTCACCGCCGCCTACCACCGGATGATCGAGGCGGTCGTGGCCGGCTGGGAGCACGACCCGCGACTGCGCCGGGTGCTCACCCTCCCGGAGTCGCTGCGCGCCCAGGCGGCGGCCGCCCGCGACACCCGGGTGCACCTGATGCGGCTCGACCTGCTGCCCCAACCCGACGGCCGGTGGGGCGTGCTGGAGACCAACGCGAACGGCCCGGGCGGACTCGCCGTGGCCGGCCGGGCCCGGGCCGCCTGGCGGCCGCTGCTCACCCGCCACGGCATCGGCCTGCCCCGCCCGCTGCCCGCCGACGACGCCGCGTGGACCGGCCGCTGGCTGCTCGACCTCGCCGAGCGGGAGAGCGGCCGACGGCCGGACACCGTCGCGCTGCTCCACCCGCACCGGGCCGACCGCAACGCCGTCCGGTCCTACGCCGACGGCCTGGGCGCCCTCGGCGTGCGCGTCCTGCACGCCGACCCGCGCGCGCTGCGCACCGGCCCGGACGGCGGCGCCACCCTGGACGGCGAGCCCGTCCGGCACGCCTACGCCAAGATCGGTATGCGGGACCTCGGTCTGCTGGCCGGCGACCTGGGGCCGTACCTGCGGGCCGTGCGCGAGGGCGCGCTGTTCGTCCAGAACGGCCTGCGCGCCCGGGTGATCGGTGACAACAAGCTCTGCCTCGCCGTCCTCTCCGACCCCGGCTTCGCCGGCCTCTTCGACCCGGCCGACCACCGGCTCGTGCGGCCGGGCCTCCCGTGGTCGCGCAACCTGGCGCTGTGCGACGGCCCGACGGTGCGCCGGGTCTCCCGCGAGCGCGACCGGTACGTCCTCAAGAGCCCGCTCGACGCCAACGGCCGCGGCGTGGTGATCGGCCCGGAGACGGACGGCGCCGCCTGGGCCGCGGCCGTCGACCGGGCCGCCGCGGAGGGCTGGCTGGTCCAGGAGTACCTGCCCGGCCCCCGGCTGCGCGGCGGCCCCGGGGGCCCGCCCGTGCACCACGACCTCGCCCTCGGCGCCGTCGACGGCCGGCTGGTCTCCGCCTTCGTCCGCACCGGCCACGAGGCGCGGCTCAACGTCGCCCGCAGCGGCCGTCTCCACCCGCTCTACCTCTGAGGAGCCGCCGTGGACGACCTTCCGCTCCTCGACCCGGACCGCGACCTCGCGGCCGTCCCGGGTACGGCTGCGCACCCCCTGCACGCCGAGCTGCTGGCCGCGCACGACGCGGTCCGCCGGGGGGTGGCGGAGGAGATCGCCGCACTCACCTCCCCGCCGTCCGTCCCCTTCCCGGTGCTGCCGGCGATCAGCGTGCTGCACCCGGTGGCCGAGCCGCTGCTGCACCGGCGCGTCCTGACCGCCGTGGACGCCCTGCAGCGGATCGTGCGCGCCTACCCCGGGAGCCCGCTCCTCCAGCGCTTCCTGGACGTGCCGCCGGTCCTCCACCGCTGGATCGTGCGCCACCCGCACCCGGGCACCCTGACGGTGGACTTCTGCCGGGCGGATCTCTTCGGCGACCGGCTGGGCACCGCGCGGATCCTGGAGTTCAACGCCAGCAGCCCCGGCAGCATGATGACCGTGGGTGCCATCGCCCGCTTCTGGCGCCGGACGCCGGGGATCGGCGCGCTCCTCGACCGGTGGCGGGTCCCGGCCGGCCGGATCGAGGCGGAGGACTGGTTCGCCGCCTGGCTGGTGGAACACGGCCGGGCCCGGGGCCTGACCGACGACCAGACCCGGCACGCCGACCTCTTCCACACCGCGGGCAGGAGCCACGACCGGCACCTGATCGCCCAGCAGTTCCGGCGCACCGGCCGGACCACGGCCATGCGATCGCCCTCCGACTACACGCCCGGACCGGGCCGGCGGCTGGGCTACCTCAAGCACATCCCGGCCGACCCCGCTCCGGTCCGGGACTGGGACCGGTTCTGCGCGGCGGTGACCGACGGCGAGCTGGTCGTCCCCAACGTCCTCGCCCAGCGGTGGGTGGCGGAGAACAAGCTCTGCCTGGCGGTGCTCTCCGACCCCCGGTTCGAGCACCTCTTCCCGCCCGCCGAGCGCGCGGTCCTGCGCACGATCGTGCCGTGGAGCCGCAAGCTCGGCGACGGCGTCACCGTCGAGCGGGCGCTCGCCGAGCGGACCCGGCTGGTCCTCAAGGCCCCCTACGGCTACTTCGGCTCCGGCGTGCGCATCGGGCGCGAGCACGGCCCGCAGGACTGGGCCGGGCTCGTGCGGGACCCGCGCCACCGGGGGTGGCTCGTCCAGGAGCGCGTCGAGCCCGCCACCCTCGGCCCGCTCACCCGGGACCTGAGCGTGGCCGTCCTCGACCGCACCGTCCTCGGCTACTTCAGCCGGGCCAGCCCGGGCGGCATCGTCAACACCGCCCGGGGCGGCGCGGCGCTGACCGTCCTCGGTTCCCTCCCGCCCGACGGCGCGGCCCCCTTCTGACGGACGCCGGGCGTCGGTAGAGTGAGTACGCGAAGAACCGGCGTCCCGGCGCCCGGCCGAGGAACGCCCGGTGGAGCGAACCGACACCGAACCGGAGGCACTGTGCCCAGCTCGGACGACGAACTCTGCACCACCGCACGCGAACTCCTCCGTTCCACCCGCTACCTCACCCTCGGCACCGCCTCGCCGCAGGCCGTCCCCTGGGTGGCCCCGGTGGCCCACGCCTGGGACGACGAGGACGGGTTCTACTGGCAGTCGGGGCTGGACACCCTCCACTCCCGGAACATCGCCGCCAACCCCGTCGTCTCCCTGACGATCTACGACTCCAACCCGGCCGGCGGGGGCGGCGACGCCCTCTACGCGCTGGCGCGGGCCGAGGTCCTGGCCGGCGAGGCGCTGGCCGAGGGCTGCGAGCTGTACTACCGGCGGCGCTACCCGGACGAGGCGACCCGGGCCCGGCGCTTCCGCCCGCCGCAGGACTTCGCCGGGGAGTCCCCGATCCGGATCTACCGGGCGAAGGTGACCGCCTACTCGATGCTCTCCCCCGGCGGCCACCCGGTCCACGGCGACGAGGTCAACCACCGCGTCGTCATCCCGTTCAGCACCGTGCAGCTCGCCGAGTGAGTCCCCGGACGCCTGCGGCGGACGGCGGTGTCGTCCTGGGCGTGGACCTGGGCGGCACCGTCGTCAAGGCCGCCCTCCTCGACCCGGACGGCACGGCACTGACCACCGTCCGCCGGCCCACCGGCGCCCGGCGCGGGGCCGGGGCCGTGGTGGAGACCCTGCTGGACGTCGTCTCCGAGTCGCAGGCCCTGGCGGCCGCGCGCGGCACGCCGGTCCGGGCGGTCGGCGTGGCCAGCTGCGGGATCGTCGACGAGCGGGCGGGCGTCGGCGTCTTCTCGGCCGCCTTCGGCTGGCGGGACGTGCCGCTGCGCCGGCTGGTCGCCGAGCGCGCCGGGGTGCCGGTGGCGCTCGGGCACGACGTACGGGCCGGCGGCATCGCCGAGGCCCGGCTCGGCGCCGGCCGCGGGCACGAGGTGTTCCTCTTCGTGCCGATCGGCACCGGCGTCGGCGCCGCGGTGATGATCGGCGGGCGGCCCTTCGGCGGCGCGCACTGGCAGGCCGGCGAGCTCGGGCACCTGGTCGTGCGGCCGGGCGGCGAGCCCTGCGGGTGCGGGCAACGCGGCTGCGTCTCCACGATCGTGGGCGGGCCGGCGGTGCTGCGCCACTACCGGGCGCTGGCCGGCACCGGGACCGGGGGGCCGGCGGACGCCGCCGCGGTGGCGGCGCTGGCACGCAAGGGCGATCCGGACGCGGTGCGGGTCTGGTCCGAGGCGGTCGACGTGCTGGCCGAGTCGCTGGCCGTCGCCGTCACCCTCTTCGACCCGTCGGCGATCGTGCTGGGCGGCGGACTGGCGGGGGCGGGCGAGCTGTTGTTCGACCCGTTGCGCGAGCGGCTCGCCGCCCGGCTGGCCTTCCAGGCGATGCCCGAGGTGCGGCCCGCCGAGCTCGCCTACGAGGCCGGCTGCCTGGGGGCCGGCCTGCTGGCCCGCGACCTGCTGGACCCGGCCGCGGACCGGACCGGCTAGCGCGACATCAGACCAGCACTCCCCCGGCGATCCGGAAGGCGTTGGCGGCGATGGTCAGGGCCGGGTTGACCGCCGCCGACGAGCAGAAGACCGAGGAATCCGCGACCCAGAGGTTGTCGTGCTCGTGGGTGCGGCCCGCCGGGTCGACCACGCTGGTGGCCGGGTCGGCCCCCATCACGGCCGTGCCGCACTGGTGGGAGTTGGTCTCGATGCCCATCCGCCGGGTGAACACCAGCGGGTAGCCGGCCGCCCGCAGCGAGCGGGTGGTGCGCCGGACCAGCTCGTGGTGGGCACCGAGGTTGTTGGGCCGCCAGTGCACGGTGATCCGCCCGGACGCGTCCAGGACGACGCGGTTGTCCGGGGTAGGCAGGTCCTCACTGGTCAGGTAGAGGTCGAGGCTGCGGTCGGTGACGAAGCGGCGGACCGCGGCGGGCACGTGGGGCCGGGCCGCGCGCACCATCGGCTCCTGGAGCTTGCCGAGCATCTGGACGTTGCCCAGCGGGGCCCGGCCGCCCTCGGCGAGGTACCAGTCGTTCAGGCCCAGGGTCTTCTGGAAGACCGCCCGGTTGCGGCGGGCGGGGTCGGCGGCCACCAGGAAGGTGCTGTTGTGCACCATGTAGTTGCGGCCGACCCGGCCGGAGCCGTTGGCGAGGCCCGAACGAAGCAGCAGCGCCGCGGTGTTGACGGCCCCGCAGGCGAGGACGAAGCGCCCGGCGCGGATCGTCAGCTCCGTGCCGTCCCGGGTCGCCACCGCGTGCGTCACCCGCCGTCCGGTGGGGTCGGTGCGCAGCCGGCCGACCAGGGTGCGGGTCAGCAGCCGGACGCCGCCGGAGGCCAGGGCGGGGCGCAGCGCGCGGACGTCGGCGTCGCTCTTGGCGCCGAGCAGGCAGGGGAAGCTGTCGCAGGTGGCGCAGCGCACGCAGTCGCCGCCCTCGCGCAGGTCGATGCCGGTCGGCAGGTGGAAGGGGCGCAGGCCCTGGCCGCGCAGACGGTGGGCGAGGTCGGCGACGGCGTCCTCGTGCTCGACGGCCGGGTGGGGGTAGTCGGTGGAGCGCCAGGGGTCGGTGGGGTCCTCGCCGCGGGTGCCGTGCACCCGGTAGAGGTCCTCGGCCCGGCCGTAGTGGGGTTCCAGGTCGGCGTAGTCGACCGGCCAGCCGGGCGCGTCGCCCTCGGCGTGGGCGACCGGGCCGAAGTCGCTCTCGCGGAAGCGCGGGAGGGTGGCGCCGTAGACCTTGGTGTTGCCGCCGACGTAGTAGTGGACGCCGGGCTGGAAGCGCTGTCCCCGGGCGTCCTGCCACTGGTCGCCGTTGCGGTAGCGGCCGCGGACGAACACGGCTTCGGGGTTCCAGTTCTGCTGTTCGCGCGGCAGGAAGTCGCCGCGTTCGACGACGAGGATCCGGGCGCCGGAGTCGCGCAGGGCGTAGGCGAGGGTGGCCCCGCCCATGCCGGAGCCGAGGATCGCGAGGTCGCAGGTGATCTCCGGGCCGTCCGGTTCGATCACGCCCGGGGGCCGGTGGGGTTTCTGGTCGTGCGTCATCCTGTGTTCTCCCGTCGGGTGGGGTTCAGCAGGCGTTCGGTGATCTCGTGGGCGAAGGCCATCACGGTGCCCTGGGGGCTGATGCCGGTCGCGCCCGGGAGCACCGAGGAGTCGCAGAGGTGGAGGTTGTCGAAGCCGTAGGGCCGGCCGAGGGGGTCGCACAGTCCGCCGCGGGCGGGTGCGCCCATCGGGCAGGAGGCCATGGCGTGCACGGAGACCAGCGGCCAGTGGGCGAGGTCGCTGTGGTCGGCGCACCGGCGGGCCTCGTCCTCGGTGCGCAGCGGCGGGCCGGGGAAGGGCGGGTGGACCTCGGCGGCGCCGGCGGCGAACAGCAGGCGGGCGGTGCGGTGGAGCGCGGTGCGCAGCAGCCGGCCGTCGGCGGCGGTGAGGCGGTGGCGCAGCAGGGTGTGGCCGCCGGGCAGGACGGTGACGGCGACCGGTCCGTCCACCCGGACCTGGGCGGTGAACAGGGCGGCCCGGTCCAGGTCCGCCAGCAGGGCGTCGACGGTGCCGGGGTCGTGGCCGGCGAGGGCGGCGGCGAGGGCGCCGGGGGTGAGGTTGGCGGGCATCACCAGCAGGCCCTGGTCCTGGAAGTGCTGGAGCTGGGCGGTGAAGATGGTGCCGCGGGTGGCGCGCACGGGTTCGCGGAAGCGGGCGACGACCTTGAGGTTGACGTGGACGGCGGTGCGCCGCCCGGCGTGGCGGCGGTGGATGCCGCTGCGCTGGAGCAGGGCGGGGCTGCCGACGGGCCCGGCGGCGAGCACCACGGTGCGCGGCCGGTAGGTGAGCGGTTCGCCGTCGGGGCCGAGGGCGTGGACCTCGGTGACGGTCCGGCCGCGGTGGCCGAGCCGCAGGACCCGGGTGCGGGGGTGGATGCGGGCGCCGTGGCGTTCGGCGGTGGGCAGGTAACTGAGCAGCATGCTCTGTTTGGCGCCCGAGGGGCAGCCGGTCGGGCAGCGGTTGGCGTGCGAGCAGCCGGGGGCGGCGCGGCGGGCCGTGGCCCACTGCCAGCCGAGCCGGTCGGCGCCGTCGGCGAGCAGCCGGGAGTCGCGGTTGCCGGCGCCGGGCTGCTGGGCGGCGACGCCGAGGCGGCGGGTGATCTCGCGCAGGTGGCGCTCCAGGTCGGTGCGGCGGTAGCCGTCGGTGCCGGCCTGCCGGGCCCAGCGGTCGAGCAGGTCCTCGGGCGGTTCCCAGAGCAGGCCGCCGTTGACGACGGTGGTGCCGCCGACGCAGCAGCCCTCGCCGAAGGCGATGACGGGCCGGCCGTGGATGGGGGCCAGGCCGGCGTGGCGGTAGAGGCGGCGGAGGTTCTGGGCGGGTGTGGCGGCGGCGATCTCGGCGGTGGTCACCCGCGGGCCCTCTTCGAGGACGACGGGCCGGCGGCCCGCCGCGGCCAGGCCGAGGGCGGCGACGCTGCCGCCCGCGCCGGAGCCGATCACCAGGGCGTCGCAGTCGACCGGGCGCGCTGCCCGGCTCATCGGGAGACCCTGCGGTCGGCGGTGCGCGGCGCGGGGCCGGGCCGCGGGGCGCCGGGGGCCGGGCGGTCGACGACGGCGGTGACCACGTCGGCCGTGACGGCGCCGCCCGTGACCGCGCCGGTGGCGGCGGTGGCGTCGAGCCCGCCGTAGAGCGCGAGCGTCTCCGCCGTCCGCACCGCCCGGCCGAGCAGCGGCAGCCGCTCCACCCGCCGGAGCCCGGCCAGCAGGACGGGCGGCGGGGCACCGGCCGGGCGGCGGCCCGTCAGCAGCAGGAGCGCGGCCGGCACCAGCCGCAGTGCCAGGGCCAGGCCGGTCCGGTAGTGCGGGGCGAGTGCGGCGAGGCTGCCGGCGACGTGGGCGCGGGCGGCGGCGCGGGGGCCCGGCGCACCCAGGGCGGGGTGGCGCAGTGACCAGATCCGCAGCAGGAGGTCGACCGTCACGGGCGGAGCCTCCCGGTGGCGAGGTCCTTGGCGAACCGGCCGAGCAGCCGCACCGCGCCCTGGCCGAGCACCTCGTCGAGCGCCCGCAGGAAGGTTTCGGCCTCGGGTTCCTCGGCGACCAGGGGCGGCGCGACGATCAGCGGCAGGCCGTGGTTGGAGCCGAAGAAGGTGAGGACGCCGTGGTCGCGGTAGAGGGCGGAGATCACGGCGCCGGTGATCAGTTTGGTGCGCAGCCGCGGGTCGCGTCCGAGTGCTGCCGGGAGCAGCGGCAGCACGCGGTCGAGCGAGGCCGGTCCGGCCTTGAGGAAGACGCCGTGCAGGGCGCCGCACCCGGCGGTCGAGGCGACCAGGGCGCGGTGGCGCGCCGCGATGTCGCGCAGGCCCGCCTCCAGGACGGCGCCGAGCTTGCGGGCGCGCCCGGGGTAGTCGTCCTCGACGGCGACGGCGACGGCCTCCAGCGCGGTGGCGGTCTCCTCGCCGAAGCCGTAGTAAGTGGTGCTGTGCAGGGTGGCGTCGTGGAGGTTGTCGTAGGCGCGACGGAAGACGGGTTCGCGGGCCACGTACCCGGCGATGGACGCCTTGCCGCCGCCGAAGGACTTGGACATGGTGACGACGTCGGGGACCAGCCCGGGGTGGTGCATGAAGTGGAACAGCGCGCCGGTGCGGCCCCAGCCGGTGTAGACCTCGTCGAAGACCAGCACGATGTCCTGCTCGGTGCACAGCCGGCGCACCGCGCGCAGGAACTCCCCGGAGGATTCGCGCAGGCTGGAGGCGCTGAGCGGCTCCAGCACGACGGCGTAGACGTCGCTGCCGCCGTCGAGGGCCCGGTGGCGGTCCAGGGCGAGGGCGAAGGAGTCGAGGTCGCCGTAGCCGAAGTAGTCGGTGCCGGGGATCCGCGGGTAGTCGAAGTGGAGTTCGGGCGAGGCGGTGAGGCTGCCCGCGCCGAGCAGTTTGCCGTGGAAGGAGATGTCGGTGTGGAGCACGGTGCCGCGCCGCCCGCCGTGGTACTTGTAGGCGAGTTTGACGGCGCCCTCGACGGCCTCCGCGCCGGAGTTGGGGAAGTAGCTGATGTTGAGGTCGCCGGGGAGCAGCCGGGCGAGGTTGTGGCCGAGGGCCGCGACGTAGGGCGAGAGGTAGTTCTTGTGGACCTCCATCCGGCCGCGTTCGGCGAAGCGCCGGCGGGCGGCGAGGATCCTCGGGTGGTTGTGGCCGTGGTTGAGGACGCCGATCCCGCCGGTGAAGTCCAGGACGCGCCGGCCGTCGCGCAGGGTGATCCAGCAGCCCTCGGCGCTCTCGACCAGGTCGTGGCCGAAGCCGAACGCGCCGACCAGGGAGACCTGGCTGCGGCTGACGAAGCTCCGGTAGAGCGCGTGCACCTGGTCCCCGGTCAGCTGCTCGGCGGCCGCGATGTCCAGCAGGTCGTTCATACCGCCTCCTCGGTCGGTGCCGTGCGCGGTTGCGCGTGTTCGCGGGTGCGGATCCGGTCCGCGATGAGCCGTCCGGCGGCGCGGCCGTGCCGCACGGCGTAGTTGGTGCCGCGGTCCTCGGGGAAGACCTGCGCCATGCTCGACAGGTAGAGGCCGGGTACGGCGCACTCGACCCCGGGGACGCTGCGGGAGTAGTCGGTGGTGATCACCGGCTGGGCGTGCTCCGCCCGCCAGACGTGGTGGCGGCGCACCCAGTCCTCGCGGAAGCCCGGGAACATCCGCCGCAGGTGGGGCAGGCTGTGGCGGTAGACCTCCTCGTCGCTCATCCGGTACAGCGCGGCGTCGACCGGGAGGTACTTCGACAGGTAGACGAGGTGCCGGCCGCCGTAGCGGTCCGGCGGGTCGAGGTTGGTGTGCTCGATGACGCCGACGTAGGGGAACGCCGGGTCGGTGACGTTGAGCCAGTAGGTGTCGGACAGGGCGCGGCGGTTCTCCAGGACCAGGCAGAGGTTGGCGAGGTACGGGACGGCGCGCAGCCGCCGGACCAGCCCCGGCAGGGCGGGGTGGGCGCCGGCCGCGCCGTCGAGCATGCCGGCCAGCAGTGCGGGTGCGGTGGTCACCAGGACCCGGGGCGCGCGCAGGGTCCGCCCGCCCGCCCGGACGCCGGTCACGCCGCGCCCGTCGACCAGCACCTCGTCGACCGGGGTGCCGGTGCGCAGGTCCACGCCCAGGTCCCGGAGGCGTGCGCGCCAGGCGTCGAGCAGGACGGCGGTGCCACCGCGCAGGTAGTGCAGCACCTCGCGGCCCGAGCGGGAGCGGCTGCCGCCCCGCAGGTGCAGTTTGGTCCACATCCAGGTGGCGCCGACCTGGGGGGCGTAGGAGCCGAACTTGCCCTCCAGCAGCGGGCGCCAGACCACCTCGAAGGCCCGGCGCCCGCCCAGCCGGACCAGCCACTGCTCGGCGGTGAGCGACTCCAGCTCCCGCCAGTGCCGCACCCGGCCGGCCCGCAGGGCGGACAGTCCGAGCCGCACCCGGTCGGCCGGGGGCAGCGGGGCGAAGCGCAGCACGTCGAGCGGGCTGGAGAGGCGGTAGACCGCGTTGGCGTGGTAGACACCGGTACGGGTGGGGTGGCGTTCGATCAGGTCGGCGCAGCCGAGTTCCGCGCAGAGCCGGAAGATCTCGCGGTCGGAGTCGAACCAGTGGTGGTAGAACCGCTCCAGCTCCCGCCCGCCGACCGGGAAGGTGGCGGCCAGTCCGCCGATCCGGTCGGCCGACTCGACGACCCGGCAGCGCAGGCCCGCGAGGGCGAGTTCGTGCGCGGCGGCCAGGCCGGTGAAGCCGGCGCCGACCACGATCACGTCGGCGGCGGCGTCGGCGTCGTCGGCGGCGGCGTCGGCGTCGGCGGCGGCGGCGTCGGCGTCGGCGTCGGGTGCCATGTCGGCGGCTGTCACCGGCCCAGCACTCGGGCCACGAC
>NZ_JBHYUU010000186.1:0-15679 GCF_042749955.1 Kitasatospora sp. NPDC059462
CGGCAGATCCATCCCGTCGGGGTGACGGCGGCGCGGGGCCGCGGGCCGGCGCCCCCCCCCGGCGCGCGGGACGGGCCGGGCGCCGCGCGGGCCCGCTTCGGTTCCTGTCGGGGCCCCGGTTCGGGGCCGGTGGGCGCCGCGGTTCGGTGCCGGTGGGCGCCGCGGTCCGGGGCCGGTGGGCGGCCCCCGGTCCGGGGCCTGCCGGGGCCCGGTTCAGCGCCGGTAGGCGGCGACGGTGACGGACGCCGTCACCTCGACCGGCTCCGGCAGCGCGGCGAGCCGCTGCGCCAGCCGGGCCGGATCGGTGTGCCAGGCGCTCGGCCCCATCCCGACCACGGTCCGCACGTCCTCGGCGGACAGCCGCAGCGTGAACTCCACCTCGCGCTGCCCGGCCGGTGTCAGGTGGGGGCCGAGTTTCTCGTCGATGCGCCGCTGCTTCTCCTCGTCGACCGACAGCAGCCCCAGCTCGGTGACGAGTTCACGCAGGTGGCGCGAGGTGGGCGCGACGAGCACCAGGGTGCCGCCGGGCCGCAGCACCCGGCGCAGCTCGGGGCCGTTGCGCGGGGCGAACACGTTGAGGACGAGCCCCGCGGAGGCGTCGAGCAGCGGCAGCGGGCGCCAGGCGTCGCAGACCACGGCGCCGATCCGGGGGTGGGCCCTGGCGGCGCGGCGCAGCGCGTACTTGGAGATGTCGAGGGCGGCGCCGGGCCGGCCGGGCAAGGCGTCGAGGACGTGCGCGAGGTAGTGGCCGGTGCCGGCGCCGAGGTCGGCGACGAGGCCTTCGGGGTGGGCGGCCGCGGCGGCTTCGGCGAGGGCGTCGGCGATCGGCCGGTAGTGGCCGGCGGCGAGGAAGTCGCTGCGGGCGGCGACCATGGCGGCGGTGTCGCCGGTGCCGGTGTGGGCGTCGCCGGCGAGCAGGCTGACGTAGCCCTGTTTGGCGACGTCGTGGCTGTGGCCGGCGGGGCAGCGCAGGGTGCGCCCGTCGAGGGTGAGCGGCTGCGCGCAGTGCGGGCAGGCCAGGTAGGGCTCGATGTCCTGCAGCAAGGGTCCGTCTTCTTTCGCGGCCCGGTCGTGGGCTCCGGCCGGGGGTGCCAGCCTAACGAGCGGCGGCGTCCGGTTGCGCATCCGCCGGGTCGCCCTCGCGCGGGCCGGGGAGGGCGGACGGAGCGGGCGGGGACGGCCGGCCGGCCTCGGCGGCCCGCAGGGCGAGCGCGGCCAGGGCCTCGGGCGCGCCGGCCTGCCCCCGGATGCCGGGGAAGGCGTTGACGTCGACGACGACCGGTTCGTCCGGGCCGTCGAGCAGGTCGACGCCGTAGACGTCGAGGCCGAAGACCTCGCCGACGCGCAGCGCGAGCCGGGCCCGCTCGGCGGGCAGGTCGTGCGGTCCGAACGCGTCCCCGCCGTGCGGCAGCCGGGCGGGGCCGGGGTCGGCGAGTTCGGAGCGCCGGCGGGTGCAGAACAGCTGCCCGGCGACGACCCAGAGCTTCTGGTCCCAGCCGGTGCTGGGCAGGTAGGGCTGGGCGACGACGGCCTCGCCGGGCCACTGCTCGGCGAGGGCGCGCAGCCGGGCGAGGTCGTCGGCGCGGGCGACGAGGTCGTCGCGGCGGCTGTGGCGGCTCTTGACGACCAGCGGGAGGGCGAGGTCGCCGGCTTCGGCGGCGGCGAGCAGCGCGGCGGGGCTGTCGGCGGTGCGGGTGGGGGCGAAGGGCAGGCCGGCCCGCCGGGCGAGGTCGGCCATGGCGGTGCGGTCCTGGCACAGGGCGGTGGCGGCGGCCGGGTTGACGACGGGGGCGCCGCGTTCCTCCAGTGACCGGGCGAGGGCGAGGGCCGCGGGGGTGCGGGCCTTGAGCAGGTAGACGTCGGCGGGCGGAGCGTCGCCCGCGGCGGGCGGGTGCGCCGGGTCGAGCGCCTCGACGCGGTGGCCGCGCGCGGTCAGCAGGGCGCCGGCCGCGGCGAGCAGCGGGTGGTCCGGGGCGGAGGTGATCAGGCCGATCCTCACAGCGTGCCGCCGACGCCCACGCCGCCGACGCCGAGCCCGGCGGCCGCGCCGCCGCCCTGGGCGGGCATCCGAACGGCCCGTGTGCCGAGCCCGACCGGTTCCAGTCCGGAGGTGTCCAGCGCCACGGCCGGCGCGGTGACCGCGGTGCCGGTGCGGGCCAGCCGCAGGACCGCCCGGGAGACCCGTGCGACCGCGTCCGGGACCTTCCGGAAGCTCGGGAAGTCGTTGATGTCGACGACCACCGGCCCGTCCGGGCCGAGCAGCACGTCGACGCCGTACAGGTCGAGTCCGAACACCTCGCCGACCTGCGCGGCGATCCGCGCGACCTCGGCCGGCAGCGGCACCTGGCGTTCCCTCACCCCCTGGTCGGGGTTGAGCGGCGAGCACCGCTCGGTGGCGTAGAGCTCGCCGTCGACGCAGTACACCTTGAGGTCGGTGCCGGAGTTGGGCACGTAGGGCTGGGCGATGAGCAGTCCCTCGCCGGCCAGCAGCGGGCCGAGTTCGGCGAGGTGCCCGGGGTCGCGGACGAGGCGCACGGCCCGTCCTGAGCTGCCGTCGGCGGGTTTGACGACCAGGGGGTACTCGGCCGCCGGGATCTCGGCGAGCCGTTCCCAGCGGGCGGCGGCGTAGGTGACGGGGACGGGCAGGCCGCGGGTGCGGGCGATGACGGAGGCGAGGGCCTTGTCGCGCACGCCGCGGATCGAGCGGACGTCGTTGACGGTGGTGAGGCCGACGGCGGCGGCGGCCTCCAGCAGGGTGAGGCCGGGCCCGCCGGAGACGGTCTTGAGCACCCAGGCGTCGTGGCTTCCGGCGCGGACCGCCTCGGAGATCGCCATCAGCGAGTCGCCGGGGCGCAGCACGTCCACCCGGTGCCCCCACGCGGTGAGTTGGCGTACGACGTCGAGCGGCATGCCGTCGTGCCGGTAGTGCTCCTCCACCAGAAAGCAGAGCCTCATGACCCAGTCATCCCCCTCGCTTCGCCCAGCACGGACGTCCGCCGTTCCCGTCCGGCAGAGCTGTAAAGGCCCCAGGATGTCATGGGGTCCGTACACAAGATCGCCCGGCCTGTAAGCGTTCGGCAACAATCGCACGGAAATGCCCGGGCCCGGCGGGTGCCGCCGGGCCTCACATGCCTGGCGGGAAGGGGCCGGGCCTGCTTGGATGCACGGCGTGACCTCTGACGATCTTGCAGCCGACGACACCTCCTCCGCCGCCGGGCCGGGCCGGGATCTCCTCCAGGAGATCGAGCGCTACTACGACGCGGTCCCGCGGGCCGCCGCGCGCGTCGAGGACTTCGGCCCGCTCAGCCTGTTCGTGCGCGAGGGCGCCGGCTGGCCGTACTACGCGCGCCCGGCGCTGGGCCACCGGGGCCCGGCCGCCACCGCCGGGGACGTCCGCCGGGTGCTGGCACGCCAGCGTGAGCTGGGGCTGCCGGAGGCCTTCGAGTGGGTGGCGGAGCACGATCCGCTGCTGCGCGCGGCGGTGGAGGAGGCGGGGCTGGTGGTGCACGAGCACCCGCTGCTGGTGCTGGACGCGCGGCAGGACGTCGCGCAGGCCCCGGGCGCCGTGCCGCAGGGGGTGTCGGTGCGGGTGCTGGCCGCCGACGATCCGGCGCTCGCGCACGCGGTGGCCGTCCCGCACCTGGCGTTCGAGGAGCCGGGCACCGGTGTGGGCGGCGCCGGGGCGGCGGAACTCGCCGCGAGGGCCGGGGTGCTGGGGTCCGACGGCACCGCGGAGCGGATCGCCGCGCGGATCGCCTCGGGGCACACGGTGCTCGCCGCGGCCTTCGAGGGCGGCACGCCGCTCTGCGCGGGACAGCACAACCCGGTCGGCGCGGTCACCGAGGTGGCGGGCGTGGGCACGCTGCCCTCGGCGCGCCGGCGCGGGCTGGGGCAGGCGGTCACCGCGGCGCTGGTCGCGCACGCCCGGGCCCACGGGGTGCGCACGGTGTTCCTGTCCGCGGCCGACGAGGACGTGGCCCGGATCTACCGGCGGGCGGGTTTCCGTCCGTTCGCGACCGCGCTGATCGCCGAGCCGGCCGGGACCGGCTGAGCGGCGTCCGCTCACTCCGTGTCGTCGTCGTCCTCGCCGCTGACCTCCTCGTCCTCGGCCTCGTCCACCACCCAGGCGGCCAACCGGTCCGCCACGCCGGAGACGGTCAGCCGCCCCTCGCGGATGGCCCGGGCGAGGCTGCGCACCTCGCGGGCCGTGGTCGCCACCGTGCAGCCGCTGGCCACCAGGTAGGCGTAGGCGACGGCGGTGGCGAACAGTTCGTTGGTCTTCTCCAGCGCCGGCACCCGAATCAGCTGGTGCATGAGGGCGGCGGCGCGGTCCTGCGGTTCGGGGTAGACGGAGATGTCGAAGATCTCGGCCTGGTGCCGGGCGACGGCGGCCAGCAGCGATCCGTAGTCGGTGACCTGCGGGTCACCGGGCGTGTACTGCTCGGCGGTCATGAGCAGCCACGAGAGGTCGACCTCCAGCTTCAACGGCGCACGTCCTGGAGGTCGGCCCCGCCCCGCTGCTCGCCGAACTCGGCGAGGAACGCCGTCTCGTACTCCTTCATGAACTGGGCGGCCGCGTCGACGAACACCCGCCCGGCCTCGCCCATGTCCTGCTGGACCAGGCGCTCGATGTACTGGTTCATGCTGATCCCCTGCTGCTCCGCCCGTTCCCGGGCCATCTCCGCGGTGGTGGCGTCCACCCGGACGTTCAGCTGCTTCTTACCCATGAACCTCAAGCTAGCGCTGAAGTGCTAGCACAACAAGGGCGCGCGCGGCCCCCGCGCACGCCCGCCGCCGCACCCGGCACCCGCCGGGAGGGAGACTTGAAGAGTTCTTCACCTTCGGAGACTCTGAAGTGCCCCGAGCAATCCCTCAAGCGGCACCGACCGGTGTGGAGGCCGGCAATGACAGCCATGTTCGACCAGGAGTTGCGCGAGCAGCTCGCCCAGGCCCGCAAGGAACTCGCGGCCGCCCGGGCCGAAGGGGACGCCGACGGCGTCCAGGCGTACGAGGGCCGGATCGCCGCACTGATCCGCCTCGCCGCCCAGCACGGCATCACCCTGCCGCACGAGCCCCGGGAGCAGGAACACCCCCTGCCCTGAGCCCGCCCGCGGCACCCGGCGACGAGAGGCGGCCGGCGGCGCACGACGGACGGAGGCGCACGACGGACGGAGGCGCACGACGGACGGAGGCGGCGCCCGGGATTCCCGGGCGCCGCCTCCGTCGGTCGTCGGCGCGTCACTCGCCCCCGGCCGGCTCCAGGATCGCCACGCACTCGAAGTGGTGGGTCATCGGGAACAGGTCGAAGGCCCGCAGCGAGACCGGCCGGTAGCCGCCCTCGCGGAAGAAGCCGAGGTCCCGGGCGAGGGCCGCCGGGTCGCAGGCGACGTAGGCGATGCGGCGCGCGCCGAGCCCGGCCAGGTGGGCGACGGTCTCGCGCCCGGCCCCCGCGCGCGGCGGGTCGAGCACGATGAGGTCGGTCTCGGTGATGCCGGTGCGCGGCAGCAGCGACTCCACCCGGTCGCACTCGATCCGGACGTTCTCGACCGCGGCCAGGTTGTGCCGGGCGTCGGCCACCGCCTGCTTGCCCGACTCGATGCCGAGCACCGCGCCGTCCTCGCCGACCCGGTCGGCCAGCGCGCCCGCGAACAGGCCCACGCCGCAGTACAGGTCGAGCGCGTTCTCGCCCCACTGCGGGTCCAGGCCGTCGAGGACGGCGTCGACCAGCGTGTCCGGCGCCTCGGGGTGGATCTGCCAGAAGCCGCCGTTGCTGACCCGCCAGGTCCGCCCGGCGGCGCGCTCGCGCACGAAGCCGCGCCCGTGCACCTTGTGGGTGTTGCCCTGCTCGTCGATGCGGGCGATGGAGACCGGGCGGTCCAGCTCGACCAGCGGCAGCTGGGCGCCCGGCGCCGGGGTGAGCACCACCTGGCGGTCCGAGGAGCCGGAGGCGGCGATCACCTCGACCGAGACGACGCCCGGCCAGTCGCGGGACTCCACGCCCAGCTCGGTGACGCCCTCCGCGGCGATCAGGCAGCGGTCGACCGGCTGGACGTCGTGCGAGCGGTGCTTGCGCAGCCCGGCCCTGCCGCCGGCCGGGTCGACCGCGTACTGGACGCGGGTGCGCCAGGCCGGCACCTGGCCGGCCGGCAGCTTGCCGCCGACCGGCTCGACGCTGCCGTCCCAGCCGGCCTCGTCCGGGGTCAGACCGGCCAGCTTGGCCAGCTGCTCGGTCAGCACCTGCACCTTGAGCTTGCGCTGGCCGCCCGGCGTCACGTGCTGCCAGTCGCAGCCGCCGCACTTGCCGGGCCCGGCGAACGGGCACGGCGGGGTGATCCGCTCCTTGGCGGGCTCCAGCACCTCCACCGCGTCGGCCCGCAGGAAGCGGGAGGTGGTGGTGCCCTCGGTGACCTGCGCGATCACCTTCTCGCCCGGCAGCGCGTGCCGGACGAACAGCACCCGGCCCTCGTGCCGGGCCACGCAGTGCCCGCCGCCGTGCGCGACGGGGCCGACCTCGACCTCGTAGCGCTCGCCGACCAGCGGGTCACCGGTGGGAGCCTTCGGCGCCCTGGGGGCGCCGGCGGCCTTGGGGGCGGCCTCGGCCCGGGGGGCGCGGGTGGCGTTGCGCAGCGCCCGGGGCGGGCGCACGGCCTGCTTGCGGGGGCGCGCGCCGCCCTCCTGCCGTGCACCACCCTCCGGGCGCTCGGCACGCTCGGCACGCGCGCCGCGCTCCGGGCGCGACGGCTGCTCCGTGCGCTCCGAGGCGCGCTCCGAGGTGCGCTCAGGAGCACGCCCCGGGGCGCGCTCCTCCGGCGCGAGCGGCGCCGTCCGCGCGGTGAACCCGTCGCGGTCGGTCGCCTCCGGGCGCGACGGCTTGCCCCAGCGCGGCCGGGCGACCTGCCCGGGCTTGGCGGAGGCACCGCCCTTGCGGGCACCCTTGCCCGAGGAGCCATGGGAACGAGACGGGGTGTTGCGGGTCACTGGGAGGAGTCCTTCGCGCTGCGATCGGCCGGGCCGGCGGGCTTCGCCGAGACTTCCGACTTTACGGCCTTGGGCGCCCGGGGCTCACCACGCCGGACGGAACCCGGCGCCGACCAGGCCTTCTGCGGCTTGCGCCGCTCCGAGGACTCCAGCTGCCACGGCACCGAGGTCACCATCACGCCCGGCTTGAACAGCAGCCGGCCCTTCAGCCGCAGCGCGCTCTGGTTGTGCAGCAGGTGCTCGTACCAGTGGCCGACCACGTACTCGGGGATGTAGACCGACACCACGTCGCGCGGGCTGCTGCGGCGCAGGTTCTTCACGTAGTCCAGCACCGGCCCGGTGATCTCGCGGTACGGCGAGTCCAGCACCTTCAGCGGCACCTCGATCCCGCGCTCGTCCCACTCCGCGCGCAGCGCCGCCGTGTCCGCCGGGTCGACGTTCACGGTCACCGCCTCCAGGGTGTGCGCCCGCGCGAGCCGCGCGTACGCCAGCGCCCGCAGCGCCGGCTTGTGCAGCTTGGAGACCAGCACGATCGCGTGCACCCGGGTGGGCAGCACCACGTCGTCCGGCTCCTCCGCGGCGACCAGCTCCGCGGAGACCCGGTCGTAGTGCCGGCGGATCGCCTTCATCATCACGAACAGCACGACCATCGCCGCGATGGCGATCCAGGCGTGGCTGATCTTGGTGGCGAGCACGACGATCAGCACCGCCATGGTCATCACCAGGCCGAAGGTGTTGATCGCCCGGCTGCGCTGCATGTGGCGGCGCTTGGCCGGGTCGGTCTCGGTGCGCAGGTTCCTGGTCCAGTGCCGGATCATGCCGGACTGGCTCATGTTGAACGACACGAAGACGCCGACGATGTACAGCTGGATCAGCCGGGTCGGGTCCGCGTCGAAGGCGATGATGAACAGGATCGCGGCCAGCGCCAGCAGGATGATGCCGTTGGAGAAGGCCAGCCGGTCGCCGCGGGTGTGCAGCTGGCGCGGCAGGTAGCGGTCCTGGGCCAGGATCGAGCCCAGCACCGGGAAGCCGTTGAACGCGGTGTTGGCGGCCAGCACCAGGATCAGCCCGGTGACGGCGGCGACGAAGTAGAAGCCCGGCGTGAAGTTCGAGAACACCGCCTCGCTGATCTGGGCCAGCGCGGTCTTCTGGTGGTAGTCGCCGGGCGCGCCGACCAGCTGGTGGGGCTCCTCGGCCATCTGGACGCCGGTCAGCCGCGCCAGCCAGATGATGCCCATGAACATCACGACCGCGATGGTCGCCATCATCAGCAGGGTGGTCGCCGCGTTCTTGCTCTTCGGCTTGCGGAACGCCGGCACGCCGTTGGAGATCGCCTCCACGCCGGTCAGCGCCGCACAGCCCGAGGAGAACGCCTTGAGCAGCAGGAACACCATGGCGAACCCCGCCAGGTTCTCGTTGCCCGGGGTCGCCTCCAGGTGGAAGCCCGAGCTCTCCGAGGGCATGTCCTGCCCCATCCCGAAGTGCCGGACCACCCCGTACACCACCATGCCGAGCACGCCGATCATGAAGGCGTAGGTCGGAACGGCGAAGGCCGTGCCGGACTCCCGGACACCGCGCAGGTTCATCCCCATCAGCAGGATGACCACGACGACCGACAGGGTCAGCTCGTGGCCGCGCAGCGCGGGCACCGCCGACACCACGTTGGCCACGCCCGAGGTGGTGGAGACCGCCACCGTGAGGATGTAGTCGACCATCAGCGCGCTCGCGACCACCAGGCCGGAGTTCGGGCCGTGGTTCACGGTGGCGACCTCGTAGTCGCCGCCGCCGCTCGGGTACGCGTGCACGTTCTGCCGGTACGAGGCCACCACCGCGAGCATGACGATGGCGACCACGACGCCGATCTGCCACGAGAAGTGGATGGCGGAGGCGCCCGCCAGGGAGAGGGTCAGCAGGATCTCCTCGGGCGCGTACGCGACCGAGGAGAGCGCGTCCGAGGCGAAGACGGGCAGCGCGATGCGCTTGGGGAGCAGCGTCTCCCCCAGCTTGTCGCTGCGCAACGCACGCCCGATGAGGATGCGTTTCGGAAGGTCAGTCGGCATAGGCACGTTAAGGAATCGTAGGGGCAGTGCGGCGTCCGGTCCGACGGACGCCCCCCGTTCGTGCCCCCCTTCGTCGCGACTGTGTTCGGTGGACCGGCTAGCGTGTCGGATACGAGCAGGCGGGCAACACTGTGGTTGTCGTGCCGAGCCCCACGAGGACGCCCACCCCCGAGAGCGGGGCGGGGAAACGGAGATCGAACGGTGTTTGCGCAGGTCATGGCCCCAATAGGACGGGTGAGGTAGCGCCGGTGCACATCGTCATCATGGGCTGCGGCCGGGTGGGCTCCGCACTCGCCCGCGCGCTGGAGAAACAGGGCCACTCGGTGGCCGTGGTCGACCAGGACCCGACGGCCTTCCGCCGGCTGGGCGCCGGGTTCAACGGGCGCCGGGTGACCGGGGTCGGCTTCGACCAGGACACCCTGAAGGAGGCGGGCATCGAGGAGGCGGGTGCCTTCGCCGCCGTCTCCAGCGGTGACAACTCCAACATCATCGCCGCCCGGGTGGCCCGGGAGAACTTCGGTGTGGAGAACGTCGCGGCCCGGATCTACGACCCCCGGCGTGCCGAGGTCTACCAGCGCCTGGGCATCCCCACCGTCGCCACCGTCCGCTGGACGGCCGACCAGATGCTGCGCCGGCTGCTGCCGAGCGGCGCCGAGCCGCTCTGGCAGGACCCGAGCGGCGCCGTCCAGCTCGCCGAGGTCGCCTACGCCCCGGAGTGGGTGGGCCACCGGGTGAGCGAGCTGGAGGCCGCCTCCGGCTCCCGGGTGTCGTTCGTCACCCGGCTCGGCGAGGGCGTGCTGCCCTCGCCCCAGATGGTGGTGCAGGAGGGCGACCTGGTGCACGTGATGCTGCGCCGGGCCGACCTGACGGCGGTCGAGGCCGCGTTCGCGCAGGGCCCGCAGAAGGAAGGTCACTGATGCGAGTCGCCATTGCCGGGGCCGGCGCCGTCGGCCGCTCGATCGCGGGCGAGCTGCTGGAGAACGGCCACGAGGTCCTGCTGATCGACAAGAACCCGAACTCCATCTCGGTGGAGCGGGTGCCCATGGCGGAATGGCTGCTGGCCGACGCCTGCGAGATCACCTCGCTGGACGAGGCCGCGCTGCAGCGCTGCCACGTGGTGATCGCCGCCACCGGTGACGACAAGGTCAACCTCGTCGTCTCGCTGCTCGCGAAGACCGAGTACGGCGTGCCGCGGGTGGTCGCCCGGGTGAACAACCCGAAGAACGAGTGGCTCTTCAACGAGTCCTGGGGCGTGGACGTGGCCGTCTCCACCCCGCGCCTGATGTCCGCCCTGGTCGAGGAGGCGGTCAGCGTCGGCGACCTGGTCCGGCTGATGCGCTTCAGCCAGGGCAACGCCAACCTCGTCGAGCTGACCCTCGCCGAGGACACCGAGCTGGTCGGCACCCGGGTCGGCGACGTGCCGTGGCCGCCGGACACCGCGCTGGTGACCATCCTCCGCGAGGGCCGGGTCCTGGTGCCCGGCAAGGACGACACCCTGGAGGGCGGCGACGAGCTGCTCTTCGTGGCCGCCCAGGAGCGCGAGGAGGAGCTGGAGGACCTGCTGTCCAGCTCGACCGGCGCCCAGTAGCGCGGGAACGAGAACGGCCGGGGCCCGCACTCACTCGGAGTGCGGGCCCCGGCCGTTCGCCGGTCCGCCGTCGCCGTGGCTACCGGCCGGCGGGCGGCTCGCCGGCGGAGTGCTCCGGCGCCGGCTCGTCGTCCAGCTGCGCCTTGATCGGCGGCGGCGCCTTCAGCAGGATCTGCCAGGTCACGTACATCGCCAGCAGCAGCGGCGGGATGCCCAGCGCGACCTTCAGCCAGCCCAGCAGGTTGACGTTGTGGGTGAAGTACAGCGGGAAGAGGATCACCGGCTTGATGCCCATGATCAGCACCCACGCCCAGGTCGCCTTGGTGTAGGCGGCCAGCCGGCCCGGGTTCTGCTTGCGCCAGGTGAACATCTCGCCGGTCACCGGGCCGAGCATGATGCCGATCAGCGGCCAGCGGACCAGCGCCGAGACGGCGAGGCCCACGCAGTAGCCGACGTTCCAGAGCAGGCCCGGCAGGTAGAAGTTCTCCGCCTTGCCGGTCTTCATCGAGATCCAGGCGCCGATGGCGACCCCGAACACTCCGCTGAAGGCGTGCTGGACGGTCTCCCGCTTCAGCAGCCGCGCCACCACGAACAGCGCGCTCAGGCCCAGCGCCGCCCAGGCCGCGGCGGGCACCTGGTGGGTGATGTTGTAGGTGACGATGAAGACCAGGCCGGGCAGGGTCATGTCGACCATGCCGCGGACCCCGCCGAACGCCTTCATCACGGTGTCGGCGGCCTCGCGGGAGGCCTGCCGCTCCGCCTCCTCGTCCCGGACGATGTTCACCAGGCCGAGCTGGGCGGCGGGCTCGCCGCCGGGCTGGTTGCTCACGCTCATTCGCTCCCGTGTCCGACCGGACGCAGCTCGTAGCGGGGGTTGAACAGCACCCGGCGGCCGCGCGCGTGGCTGATCCGGCCGCTGGCGACCAGACGGCGCCCCGGCTCGATGCCCGCGATGGAGCGGCGCCCGAGCCAGACCACGTCCAGCGCCTCGGTGCCGTCGAAGAGCTCCGCCTCCAGCGCGGGCACCCCGGCCCGCGGGCGGAGCGTCACGGTGCGCAGGGTGCCGGCGACGGTGACCAGTTGCCGGTCCCCGCAGCTGGCGATCGGCGTGCAGCCCGACTCCGCGGCGCTCTCCTGGCGCAGCTCCTCGGCCTCCAACTCCTCGGTGGAGGAGGTCAGCCGGCTGAGCATGCGGCGGAAGCGCCCCTGCGGCGGCCCGCTGCTGTTGTCACCACTCATGCCGGAAGGGTACCGGTTCCGGGGGCCCCGGCGGCAGGCCGCGCGGGTCGCCCGGGCTCCCCGGGGGCGCGGCGCGACGGCCGCGGGGCCACCACGAGCGGCCGCCCGCTCACCCCTCGAAGCGGTAGCCCATGCCGGGCTCGGTGATGAAGTGCCGCGGGTGCGAGGGGTCCCGTTCGAGCTTGCGCCGCAGCTGGGCGAGGTAGACCCGCAGGTAGTTCGTCTCGGTCCGGTAGGCCGGGCCCCAGACCTCCTGGAGCAGCTGGGTCTGGCTGACCAGCCGGCCCGCGTTGCGGACCAGGACCTCCAGCAGATGCCACTCGGTCGGGGTAAGGCGGATGTCGGTGCCGTCGCGGTTCACCTTCTTCGCCGCCAGGTCGACGGTGAAGCTGTCGGTGACCACCACCGAGCCGTCCTCCCCGGCGACCGGTTCGGCGCGGCGCACGGCGGCACGCATCCGGGCCAGCAGCTCGTCCATCCCGAAGGGCTTGGTGACGTAGTCGTCGGCGCCGGCGTCCAGCGCCTCGACCTTCTCGTCGGAGGCGTGCCGGGCGGAGAGCACGATGATCGGCACCCTGGTCCAGCCGCGCAGGCCCTTGATCACCTCGACCCCGTCCATGTCGGGCAGGCCGAGGTCGAGGACGACGACGTCGGGGTGGCGGGCGGCGGCGAGTTCCAGGGCGCTCGCGCCGTCGTGCGCCGCGTCGACCTCGTACTTGCGGGCCTTGAGGTTGATCACCAGCGCGCGGACGATCTGCGGTTCGTCGTCCACGACGAGGACCCGGGTCATGCGGGCTCCGCCTTTCGGGGCTGTCGGTCTGATCGGAAGTGGTCGTGCAGCGGTCGTCGGAGAGCGGGGGTGGTCATGCCGGGGGCGGGGCCGGTGCCGGCTCGTCGGCGTCCGGTCCACCGGCGTCCGGTTCTCCGGGGTCCGGTTCTCCGGGGTTCTCCGGCCGCGGCCCGTCGGGGTCCGCGACGCGCTCGACGGCGGGCAGGGTGACGACCATGGTCAGCCCGCCGCCCGGGGTGTCCTCGGCGGACACCGTGCCGTCCATCGCCTCGACGAACCCGCGCGCCACCGCGAGCCCCAGCCCCACCCCGGCACCGCGCGGAGCGTCCCCGTACCGCTGGAACGGCGCGAAGATCCGCTCCTTGGCGTCCTCCGGCACCCCCGGTCCCCGGTCCACGATCCGCAGCTCCACCCGGCCCGGCCCGTCCGCCGGGTGCAGGGCGTCGGCCTTGACCAGCACCTTCACCCCGGCAGGGCTGTACTTCACGGCGTTCTCGACCAGATTGGCCAGCGAGCGCTCCAGCAGCCCGCCGTCGGCCCGGATCATCGGCAGGGTCTCCGGCACGTCCAGCCGGACCGCCCCCGGCGGCACCCCGCCCAGCGCGAACGGCACCACCTCGTCCAGGTCGGTCTCCTGGATCAGCGGCGTGACCGTTCCGGTCTGCAGCCGGCTCATGTCGAGCAGATTGTTGATCAGATGGTCGAGCCGGTCGGCGCCGTCCTCGATCCCCGCCAGCAGCTCCGCCTCGTCCTCCTCGTCCCACTCCACGTCCGCCGAGCGGAGCGAGCTCACCGAGGCCTTGATCCCCGCGAGCGGCGTGCGCAGATCGTGCGAGACGGCCGCCAGCAACGCGGTCCGGATCCGGTTCCCCTCGGCCTCCCGCCGGGCGGCCGCCGCCTCCCCCGCCAGCCGGCGGCGCTCCAGCACCACCGCCGCCTGCGCGGCGAACGCCCCCAGCAGCCGGCGGTCCTCCCCCGGCAGCACCCGGCCGCGCAGCACCAGCGCCAGCGTCTCCCCGACCGGCACGTCCACGTCGGCCGTCTCCGGACGCTCCGGCGGACGCGGGCCCGCCGTCGCCACCGCCTGCCACGCCCCGACCCGGTCGGGCCGCTCCAGCAGGGCCACCGACTCCTGCTGGAAGGTCTCCCGGACCTGCTCCAGCAACGCGGTCAGCACCCCGTCCCCGTCCCCGCTCGGCGACCCGCGCAGCACCGTGCCGGCCAGCGCGCTCAGCGTCTGGGCCTCGGTCTGGCTGCGCGCCGCCTGGTGGGTGCGCCGGGCCGCCAGGTCGACCACCGAGGCGACGGCCATGCCGACCGTGGTGAATATCGCCACCGCCATGATGTTCTGCGGCTCGTCGATCGTGAACGTGTGGATCGGCGGCGCGAAGTAGTAGTTCAGCGCGGTGGACCCGACCAGCGCCGAGGCGATCGCCGGGAACAGCCCGCCCACCAGCGCCGCGCACACCGTCAGCGACAGGAACAGCAGCATGTCCGTGGTCAGGCCCAGGCCGTGCACGTTGATGAGCACCAGCGCGAGCAACGGCGGCCCCGCCACCCCGATCAGCCAGCCCGCCACCGTGCGCGTGCGGCCCAGATCGGTCACCTTGCGGATCGGGATCCGCCCGCGCCCCTTCGCCGCGTGCTCGTGCGTGACGATGTGCACGTCGATGTCACCCGACTCACGCGTCACCGTGCCGCTCACACCCGGCCCGTAGACGTACTGCCAGGCCGGACGCCGACTGGTGCCCAGCACGATCTGCGTCGCGTTCACGCCCCGCGCGAACTCCAGCAGCCCGGCGGCCGGGTCGTCGCCCAGCACCGCGTGGTAGGAACCGCCCAGGCTCTCCACCAGCGCCCGCTGCTCGATCAGCGTCTGCGACGAGCCCGAGCCCGAACCGGCCAGCCCGTCCGAGCGGGAGATGTGCACCGCCAGCAGCTCGCCGCCCGATCCACGGGCCGCGATCCGGGCCGCACGGCGGATCAGCGTCGCGCCCTCCGGGCCGCCGGTCAGACCCACCACGATCCGCTCGCGTGCCTGCCAGGTCCCCTTGATGCCCTGCTCGGCCCGGTACTTCTGCAGGTACTCGTCGACCCGGTCGGCCGTCCACAGCAGCGCCAGCTCGCGCAGCGCCGTCAGGTTCCCCGGCCGGAAGTAGTGGGCGAGCGCCGCGTCGATCTTCTCCGGCGCGTACACATTGCCGTGCGCCAGCCGGCGCCGCAGCGCCTGGGGCGACATGTCGACGAGCTCGATCTGGTCGGCCCGGCGGACCACCTCGTCCGGCACCGTCTCCCGCTGCCGCACCCCCGTGATGCCCTCGACGACGTCGCCGAGCGACTCCAGGTGCTGGATGTTCACCGTCGAGACGACGTCGATCCCGGCCGCGAGCAGCTCCTCGACGTCCTGCCAGCGCTTCTCGTTGCGGCACCCCGGCACATTGGTGTGCGCCAGCTCGTCCACCAGCACCACCTGCGGCCGGCGCGCCAGCACCGCGTCCAGGTCCATCTCCGTGAACACGGCCCCGCGGTGCGTCAGCTCCCGCCGGGGCACCACGTCGAGACCGGAGACCCGCTCGGCCGTGTGCCGGCGCCCGTGGTCCTCGACGAACGCCACCGCGACGTCCGTTCCCCGCTCCGACCGCCGGTGCGCCTCCGCGAGCATGGCGTACGTCTTACCGACCCCGGGTGCCGCCCCGAGGTAGATCCGCAGCCTGCCGCGTCCCATGTGCACCATTCTTGATCCGGCCGAGCCTGGCGACCATCCCGGACACCAGTTCCCTTCGCCTTCGAGACTACGGCGCAGGCGCGGCTTTGCCAGCGATCTGGGCGCTGAGCTGGGAGTTTTAGCGCCATATTGATGGGGTCGGGCGGGGGCGGCGGGGCCCACGGGCCTGGGGCGGCCACGGTCGCGGCCCTGGGCACACCGGAAATGCGAAAAGCCCCTGCCGGTTTCCCCGGCAGGGGCTTTTCAGAAGAATTGTTCGGCGGCGTCCTACTCTCCCACAGGGTCCCCCCTGCAGTACC
>NZ_JBHYUU010000187.1:0-15663 GCF_042749955.1 Kitasatospora sp. NPDC059462
CTGGGGGTGCTGCGGGTGGTGTCCTGTATGTAGGCCTGCGGCTCGGGGTCGGCCGGCGCCGCGGGCACCCGGCCCGCGGCGCCGGCCGGCAGCGCGTCCGCCGACAGCACCGTGACGCCGGGGATCGCGCGTTCCAGCGCGCCGCGCACCCGCTTCAGCTCCGGATCGACGACCAGGACACCGGCCCCGGAGTCGGCGAGGATGCCGGCCACGTGCTGGACGTAGCCGTCCACGCCCCCGTATCCGAACGGCAGGGCGATCGACAGCGGCACCGCCCCGAGGTACTGGGCCCCGAAGAGCAGCCGCAGGAAGCCGCTGCCGTTGTGCATGACGAAGGCGACCCGGTCCCCCGGGGCGATGCCCAGGGAGGCCAGCCCGGCCGCGGTGACGCGGGACTCCGCGAGCAGGTCGGCGAGGAGGACCCTGCGGTCCTCCTCGACCAGGGTGAGGGTGGACGATCCACCCCGGCTTTCCAGCAGTTGGAGCAGCGTTGCGGTCATTGCCGTTGTCCCTTCCACCTGTCTGGGGGGCTCACTGCTACTTGTCGGCACCCGCCGGCCTGGGCAGGAACCGGACGCCGAGCGCCACCGCGGCCGCGGCCCCGGCCAGGACGAGCACGCTCACCCCGTAGGCCATGCGGTAACCGTGGTGGTCCGCGTCGGTGAGCGCCTCCCTCGCCTCGGGGCCGGGTGCGGCCAGGGCCTCCCGGCAGGCCGCGGACTCGGCGGCCGCGGCGGGGTCGCCCTCGCCCTGGGCGATCACGCACTCCCGCAGGCTCGCGGCGACGCTCGCACTGGTGGTCGCGGGCAGGTGGTCCGCGGAGTTCCGGGCGGAGGAGCCCAGGGTTCCGAAGAACACCACCCCGATCAGGGCGACGCCCAGGACCGCGCCGACCTGCTGACCGGTGCTCAGGGTCCCGGAGGCGGACCCGGCGTCCGAACTGCGGATCGAACCGAGGACCAGTCCGAGCAGCGGGGCGAGCGCGAGACCGAGGCCGAAGCCCGCGACGACGAACGAGGGGATGAAGTACCAGCCCTTGAGTCCGTTGCCGGCCAGCAGCGTCGTCAGGCCGACGGCGAGCACACCGAGGGACCACACCAGGGCGCCCACGGTGACGGAGACCCGGCCGCTCCTGCGGCGTGCGAACGGGGTCGAGGAATAGTAGCCGACGAGGGAGCCGACCGCGAAGGGGGCCATCACCGCGGCCACCGTCAACGCGCTGTATCCGTAGGCGAACTGGAGCAGCAGCGACTGGTAGAGGAAGAAGGAGGTGATGCCCGAGTAGGCGAGCATGTACATCAGCAGACCGACGGTGAACGCCCGGTCGCGCCACAGCGACGGGGGGATCAGCGCCGACTGCGTCCGGCGGTGGACCCTGGCGCAGCGCAGCGCGAACGCCGCGAACAGCGGGACGGAGACGACCATCAGCGCGAAGCTCCACCACGGCCAGTCGCGCTCGTGGCCCTCGATCAGCGGGAAGCACAGGCAGGCGAGGGCCGTGACGATGAGGAGCACCGCCGGCAGGTCGAGCTTGCGGGCCTGTTCCGAACGGGACTCGGGCAGGTAGAGCAGTGCGGCGACGAGCGCGACGATGCCGATCGGAAGGTTCACCAGGAAGGCCGGCCGCCAGCTGCTGCCGAACAGGTCGAGCTGGATGAGCACGCCGGAGAGCATCGGGCCCACGATGGTGGCGGCGCTGACGACCATGCCCAGCGCGGCGAACGCCTTGGGGCGGCGCTCCGGCGGCACCACGACCTGGATGACGGTGAGGGTCTGGGGGTACATCAGGGCGGCGGTGAGCCCCTGCAGCGCCCGGGAGGCGATCAGCATGGACGGGCTCTGCGCGAGTCCGCAGGCGGCCGAGGTCAGGATGAACCCCGCCAGGCCGATCACGAACAGCCGTTTGCGTCCGTAGAGGTCACCTAACCGGCCGCCGGTGATCAGCAGGACCGCGTAGGTGAGCTGGTAGATGGCGACGACCCACTGCACCTGGGAGAAGCTCGCGTTCAGCTCGCTCTGGAGGACCGGGGCCGCGACGTTGACCACGGAGGAGTCGGCAAGCACGAGGAACGCCGCAACCAGGACGATGGCGACGGAGAGACCCGGCGGTCGCGACCGGGCCACCCCCGTCTGCGCCGGCGCGAGCATGCTGTCGGTCAAGACTCCCCCTCGGTGGTCTTTCTCGGTGGCCTTCACGGCCTGAACAGGTGTGCCGGTCCGCTGCGCAGCGACGCCCGGCACCCGCGTCACGGCACCCCGATGCCCCCCTTCCGCACGGTGCGGAGAGAGGGGACGCCGGGGGAAAGAGGTGGCGACCGAGGACTCAGAGGGCCTGGAGCCACTCCCGGGTGACGCCCAGGACCTTGGGGGCACCACTGTCGAGGCTCTCGATCAAGTGCGCGATCGTGCGTGCGGCCAGGGCCTTCCGCATGGCCATCTCGGCCTTGGACATCTCGATCTGAACGATGCACGGAAGCCGGCCGCTGGTCATGCCCAGCTGGGCGCCGACCCCGTTGTCGCGGATCCCGGTGCACTGGAACAGGTCGGCCGGCCCTTCGACGGCGACCACGATGTCCATCAGGGAGATCTCACCCGCCGTACGGGCGAGCGAGAAGCCACCCTGCACCCCTGGAGTAGAGCGCAGGATACCGGCCCGCACCAGCGACTGGAGCTGCTTGGCGAGGTAGGCCTTCGGCAGACCGTGGAACTCCGCCAACGCACCGGCCTGGACGGGGGCTCCGGCAGGGGCGCACGCCAACGTGATGCAGGCATGAACCATCCACTCGACGCCCGCTCCCATCTTCATGACATCGAGGATAGCGGATGTCTTGGTTCAGACAAGCGGCGTTCCGCCCGGCCGGATCCGGCACTCCTGCACCCTTTGCCCGCCTTGCCGGGTTCGACCCCTTCATGTACATGTCGGGACATTGCGGCTCGAATATCCATAATGGCAAATTCATGCGCGGTGAACCTCTTCAATTTGTTCGTTGACGCGGCGAAATCCAGCCCGTACTGTCACTCGGAGCCCTGCCGTGCAGGGTCTCCTGATGCATGACCGGAAAAATCGGGCGCCGGCCGGTGCCGCTGGAGTGGCATCGGCCGGGCGACGGGATTTCCGATTTCCGGTCGGTCGCGAGCGCATTCCGGTATTCCGCAGGAGAATCGACGGGGGTTCCACTTTCCATGTCCAGCGATCACACCGTGTCCGGTCCCCGCGCCTACACGCCGTTGACGGAGCAGGACCGCCGGGCCCGGGCCGCGGAGAGCGGCGGGGAGCCGGTGCTCGACTTCAGCATCGGCCGGGTCAACGAGAACAGCACACCCTACATCGACTACCACAGCGTCGACACGCTCCTGAGCCTCCAGCACCCCCGGACCGACGAGCCCGCCGAGCTGACCTTCTACATCGTGGGCCAGGTCCAGGAGCTGCTGTTCAAGCTGATGTTCACCGAGGTCAACCGCGTCCGGGACCTGCTGTTCGAGGACGACCTCACCGAGGCGATGCGCTTCCTGCGCCGGGTGGCGTCGGTCGAGCGCACGCTCACCGCCTGCTGGGAGCCGGTCAGCACGCTGACGCCGGCCGAGTTCCTCGGGTTCCGCGACGCGCTGGGCGCCGCCTCCGGGTTCCAGTCGTACATGTACCGGCAGCTGGAGTTCTCCCTCGGGAACAAGGACCCGCGGATGGCCGAGGCCTACCACGCCGTGCCGTGGCTGCACGAGCAGGTGTCGGAGGTCCTGCGGGCGCCCAGCCTCTACGACGCGGCCCTCTCCGTCCTGCACCGCCGCGGTCTCATTCCCCGGAAGTGCCTGAACGAGCGCTACGCCGAACCGTACGAGCCGGACGTCCTGGTGGAGGACGCCTGGGCGGCGGTCTACGGCTCTCCGCGGCAGCACCACGAACTCTATGTGTTCGCCGAGGCCCTGGCCGATCTGAATTACCACTACTCCCGCTGGCGCACGACCCACCTGCTCGCCGTCGAACGCATCATGGGCTACAAACCGGGAACCGGCGGAACACTCGGCGTGGAATGGCTCCGCCGGGTCGCCGAACACCGTTTCTTCCCAGAATTGTGGAGCGTCCGCACCCGACTCTGAACGGAAAAGGCGCGACTTTCATGAATGTCTACGGAAAGTACGACCAGGAAGCCCTGGACATCCAGTACTCCCCCAGTTCGAAGGTCGACGACATCAAGCCCTTCCTCACCGAGTACGCCGCGCGCAGCCGGCGGACCCGGGAGGAGCTCGCGGTGCGCCGCGGGATCCCGTACGGCCCCGAGGCCTGCGAGACGCTGGACTTCTTCCCGGCCGACGGCCCCGACGCCCCGCTCCTGGTCTTCGTCCACGGCGGGTACTGGCAGGAGCTGAGCAAGGACGACTCGGCCTTCCCCGCGCCGGGGGCGGTGGCGGCCGGTGCCGCGTTCGCGGCGCTCGGCTACGGGCTCGCCCCGCACTACTCCCTGGAACAGATCGTCGGCCAGGCCCGCCGCGGCCTCGAATGGCTGGTGCGGCACGCGGACGACCTGGGCGTCGACCGCCGGCGCATCCACCTCGCCGGGCACTGCGCGGGGGCCCATCTGGTGCTGTCCGCGCTCCTGGACGACTGGCGGCCCGACGGACGGCATCCGGCCGACGTCTTCGCCGGGGCCGTCCTGATCAGCGGGGTCTACGACCTCGAACCGCTCCGGCTCACCTATGTGAACGAGCCGCTGGGGCTCACGGAAGTGACGGCCCGCCAGTTGAGCCCGCTGCACCACCTGCCCGACCGGCTCCCGCCGCTCGTGGTGGCCCGCGGCGGCGCCGAGACGGACGAGTTCTGCCGGCAGCACGGCGAGGCGGTCGAGGCGCTCGGGCAGCGCTCGCCCGGGATCCACGACCTCGTCGTCCACCACCGCAACCACTTCGACATCACCTTCGACCTGACCGACCCGGCCACCGCGCTGGGGGCGTCGGTCCTGCGGCCGCTGCGGGCGGCCGCACCGGACACCGGAACCGCCGGAACCGCCGGACCTGCTGAACCCGCCGGACCTGCTGAACCCGCTGAACCCGCTGGATCCGCTCGGACCACGACCTGACCTTTAGGGGGCTTTCTCCTCATGAACAGCGACAACCGGATTCAGAGCGTCGTCGTGCTCGGCGGCGGCACGGCCGGCTGGATGTCCGCCGCGTACCTGGGCCGGGCTCTCGGGCAGACCGTCAAGATCACGGTGCTGGAGGCCCCTGAGGTCCCCAGGATCGGCGTCGGCGAGGCCACCATCGCCAACCTGCAGAAGGTGTTCTTCGACTTCCTCGGCCTGCGTGAGGAGGACTGGATGCCGGAATGCAACGCGAGCTTCAAGATGGGCATCCGGTTCGTCAACTGGCGCACCCCCGGCGCCGGCGAGGCCGTGGGCCGCCCGCACGCCGGCGGCAAGGACCACTTCGACCACCTCTTCGGGCTGCTGCCCGAGCACGACAACCTGCCGCTGTCCCACTACTGGACCCGCAAGCGGCTGAACGGCGAGACCGACGAGCCGTTCGACCGGGCGTGCTACGTGCAGCCGGAGATCTTCGACCGCAAGCTCTCGCCGCGCCGCCTGGACGGCACCAAGGTGGCCAGCTACGCCTGGCACTTCGACGCCAACCTGGTCGCGAGGTTCCTGCGCCGCTTCGCCACCGAGAAGCAGGGCGCCGTCCACATCGAGGACACCTACGTCAGCGCCGCGCTCGACCAGCGCGGCCACATCACCTCGATCACCACCGCGTCCGGCCGCACCCTGGAGGCCGACCTCTTCGTCGACTGCTCGGGCTTCCGCAGCCTGCTCATCAACCAGGTCATGCGCGAGCCCTTCCTGGACATGGGCGACCACCTGCTCAACGACCGCGCGGTGGCCACCCAGGTGCCGCACGACGACGAGGCCCACGGCGTGGAGCCCTTCACCTCGGCCATCGCGATGTCCTCCGGCTGGTCCTGGAAGATCCCCATGCTCGGCCGCTTCGGCACCGGCTACGTCTACTCCAGCCGGTTCGCCACCCAGGACGAGGCCACCGAGGAGTTCTGCCGGATGTGGGGCCTCGACCCCGAGACCCAGCCGCTCAACCACATCAGGTTCCGGGTCGGGCGCAACCGGCGCGCCTGGGTGAAGAACTGCGTCGGCATCGGCCTCTCCTCCTGCTTCCTGGAGCCCCTGGAGTCCACCGGCATCTACTTCGTCTACGCGGCGCTCTACCAGCTGGTCAAGAACTTCCCCGACAAGAGCTTCGACCCCGTTCTCGTCAACCGGTTCAACCGTGAAATCGAGACCATGTTCGACGACACCCGGGACTTCATCCAGGGGCACTTCAGCTTCGCCCCGCGCAATGACACGCCGTTCTGGCGCGCCTGCAAGGACCTCGAACTCGCCGAGGGCTTCAAGGAGAAGGTCGCCCTCTACAAGTCCGGTCTCGGCGTGAACCTCCCGGTGACCGACGAGAGCAACTACTACGGCAACTTCGAGGCCGAGTTCCGCAACTTCTGGAGCAACGCGAACTACTACTGCGTCTTCGCCGGTCTCGACTACCTGCCGGACCGCCCGATGCCCGCGCTGGCCCACCGGCCGGACGCCATCGCCGCCGCCGAGGCGAAGTTCGCCGACGTCCGCCGCCAGCGGGACGAGCTGGTGGCCACGCTGCCGACGACCCACGAGTTCCTGCGCCAGCTGCACGGCAAGTGACCGTAGGCGGCGGCCCGGAGCCAGCCGGGCCGCCGCCCCGCTCCGACCTCCCGGAGGTCCGCATGACATTCCGCCGCCGGCCGGCGACGGCCGCCGTGTCGAAGGCCGCCGTGTCGAAGGCCGGGTCGACGGCCGGGTCGACGGCCGACGGAGGCGTTCGGCCGTGAACGCCACCTCTGCGGCCGAGCCCGAGCCGGTGTCCCCGGAGGCCTTCCGCGGACTCATGGCGGAGTTCCCGACCGGGGTGGCCGTCGTCACGGCCCGCGACGCGGACGGCCGGCCGTGGGGCATGACCTGCTCCTCGCTCTGCAGCGTCAGCACCTCACCGCCGACCCTGCTGCTCTGCCTGCGCGCCGAGAGCCCCACGCTGGCCGCCCTGCTGGAGAGCGGCGCCTTCGCCGTCAACCTGCTGCACGGCGGGGCGCGGCAGGTCGGCGAACTCTTCAGCTCGGGGGACGCGGACCGCTTCGACCGGCTGCCCTGGGCCGCCGGCGACGGCGGCCCCCACCTGTCCCGCCACACCCATGCCATCGCGGACTGCCGGGTCGACCGGACCGTGGACGGCGGAAGCCACCTGGTCGTCTTCGGGCGGGTGTTCGGCGTCACCACCACGGACGGGCACCTGCCGCTGCTCTACGGCCGCCGCCAATACGGCAGTTGGACCGGGGCGCAGGCGGCCGCGACCCCCTCGCCCGATCGGAGAGCTCTCGGATGACCAGCCGCAGCCACGCCCAGGAGCTCGACCGGGCGGACCCGCTCGGCGGCGCGCGCAAACGCTTCGACCTGCCCCCGGGCGTCGTCTACCTGGACGGGAACTCGCTCGGCGCCGCCCCCGCGGGCGTGGCCGACGCCCTCGCCGGGTTCCACCGGCAGTGGCGCGACCACCTGATCAAGGGGTGGACGGACGACGGCTGGCTGACCGCTCCCCTGCGGGTCGGCGACCGGATCGGCCGGCTGATCGGTGCCGCGCCCGGCCAGACGGTCACCGGCGACTCCACCTCCGTCCAGTGGTTCAACGCGCTGACCACGGCGGCCCGGCTCAGGCCGGACCGCCGGATCGTGCTCGCCGACACCGACGCCTTCCCCACCGACCGCTACCTCACCGACTCGGTCGCCCGGCTGCTCGGCCTGGAGGTCCGCGCGGTCCCGGCGGGACGGTTCGGCGCCGCGCTGGCCGAGCTCGGCGAGCGGGTCGCCGTGGTCGCCGCGAGCCCGGTCGACTTCCGCACCGGCGAACGCCTGGACCTCGCGGAGGTCACCGCCGCCGCCCACGCGGCCGGCGCGGTGACCGTCTGGGACCTGTGCCACGCGGCCGGCGCGCTCGACATCTCGGTGGACGCCGCCGGGGTGGACCTCGCCGTCGGCTGCTCCTACAAGTTCCTCTCCGGGGGCCCGGGCGCCCCGGCGTACGTCTACGTGGCTGAACGCCACCGCGCGGCCACCGACCAGCCGCTGACCGGCTGGCTCAGCCATGCCGCGCCCTTCGACATGGCGGCCGGCTACCGCCCGGCCGCCGACATGTCGCGGTTCCGGATCGGCGCGCCGCACATGCTGTCCCTGACGGCGCTCGACGCGGCGCTCGACGCCTTCGACGGCCTCTCCATGGCGGACGTCCAGGCGAAGAACCTCGCGCTGGGCACGTTCTTCATCGCCTGCGCCGACGCGCACCTGGCCGGCCGGGGCTTCGACCTGGTCACCCCGCGCGAGGGGCACCGGCGCGGCAGCCAGGTCACCCTGAGCCACCCCCGGGCGGCCGACCTGATGGACGGCCTCGCCGCCCACGGCGTCATCGGCGACGTCCGCCCCCCGGCCCTGCTGCGGTTCGGCTTCAACAGCCTCTACGTCTCCTACACGGACATCCACCGAGCGGTCATGGCGCTGCGCCTCCTGACGGAGCCCGCCGACGCCTGACGCGGACGGCCGACCGGTCCCGGCACCGTACGAGTTCATCGGAGAGATCAATGTGGTTCAGTGACATCCTCGACCGGCACTGCCAGCAGCGCGGTGACGCCCCGGCCGTCGTCGAGGGGACGAGCAGCCTCAGCTGGCGGCAGCTCAGGGCGGCCGCCCAGTCGGTGGCGGCCCACCTCCGCGACCGGGGCGTCGGGCACGGTGACCCGGTCGCCGTGCACGCGCGCAACAGGTTCGAGGTGATCGTGGCCTACTTCGCGCTGGCGCACCTGGGCGCCCCGTTCGTCCCGGTCAACCACGCCATGTCCCCGGCCGAGTTCACCGAGGTCGCCGAGCGCCTCGGGGTGCGGCACGTGATCGGCGAGCGCCGGCTGGTCGACCGCCTCGGGCTCGACGCCGCCCGCACGACCGTCTTCGAGTCGGAGGAGTTCCGGCGGGCCCTGACCACCGAGGTCCCGCTCACCGCGCCGGCCGCCTCCCCCTCCGACCCGCTGGCCTACCTGCTGACCTCGGGCACCACCGGGAAGCCGAAGGGCGTGCTGCAGACCTCCGAGGCGCTGCGGCAGATGACCCTCTCCTGGCTGGCCGAGGCACGGGTGGACGACAGCGTCCGGCTGCTCAACCTCAACTCGCTGGCGCACGGCGGCGTCACCGTGACGTTCCACTACCTCGCCGCCGGGGCGACGCTCCACCTGATGCGCGAGTTCCAGCCGCGCGCCGTGCTGCGCACCATCGCCGAGCAGGAGATCACCCACCTGTGGATGGTCCCGCAGATGCTCCGCTTCCTGATGATGACCGTGGGGCCCGACGCCGTCGTCGAGAACCGTCTGCGCGAGATCATGTTCGGCGCGTCCCCGATGAGCCAGGACCTGCTGCGCGACGCCGCGCGCGCCTTCGGCTGCGGCTTCCGCAACATCTACGGCATGACGGAGGCCGGCGGCACCTTCTGCACCTGGTCGGTGGGCCCGGGGGCGCCGGGGGCGGACACCGTGCCGCGGGAGTCCAGCGGCCGCAGCGTGCCGGGCATCAGGGTGGAGATCCACGACGAGGACAACCGCCCGCTGCCCCTCGGCGAGATCGGCGAGGTGTGCGTGCTGGCCCCCGGACGGATGTCGGGCTACGTCGGCGATCCCGTCGAGACCGGCCGGACCGTCGTGGACGGCTGGGTCCGCACCGGCGACCTCGGCGTGATGGACGCCCACGGCTTCGTCCACCTGAAGGACCGCATCAAGGACGTCATCAAGCGCGGCGGCCAGAACGTCTTCCCGGCCGAGGTGGAGAACGCCATCGCGGGCTTCGAGGGGGTGCGCGACACGGCGGTGATCGGCGTCCCGGACGAGGTCTGGGGCGAGGTGCCGCTGGCCTTCGTCGTCACCGAGGACCCCGCCTTCGCCGCCGCCCGGCTCCTGGCCCACCTGCACGGCCGGCTGGCCTCGTACAAGCTCCCCCGGGAGGTCGTGATCGTCCCGGAGATCCCGCGCAACGGGGCGGGGAAGATCCTCCGCCGGGTCCTCGCCGAGCAGACCGCCGAGCAGACCGCCGGACAGAGCGCCGAGCAGGCCGGGGCGCGCCGATGACCCGCACGCCGCCCGAGGGCCGCCCGAGGCGGGTCGCCTGCATCGGGGCCGGGCCGGCCGGCCTGCTCGCCGCGACGCAGATCAAGGCGGCCCGCCCCGGCTGGAGCGTCGACGTGTACGAACGCGCGCCCGAGGGCGAGACCTACGGGTACGGCGTGGTGTTCTCGGACACCGCCGTCCGCACCATCGACTTCATCGCGCCCTCCCTCGGCCGGCTGCTGGCCGCCCAGGTCACCTGGGACGCCGTCGAGGTGCGGGCCCGTGGCCGGCGCCACCGCAGCGCCGGCCACGGCTACGTGGCCCTCTCCCGGCACCGGCTGCTCGCGGAGCTGGCGGGCCGGGCGGCCGGGGCGGGAGTCGCCCTGCACTACGGGGTCGCCGCCGACGCGGAGCTGCTGAGCGCCGAGTACGACGTGGTGGTGGCCGCCGACGGCGCGGCCAGCCGGACCCGGCGGGCCCTCGCCGGGGAGCTGGGCGCGCGGACCGGGCTGGGCCGGTCGCGGTTCGCCTGGCTCGGCACCGCGGCCGAGTTCGACGCCATGACCTTCATCTTCGAGGAGACCGCCCACGGACCGGTCGTCGCCCACGGCTACCCGCACGGGGACGGCGTGAGCACCTTCGTGGTCGAGCTGCCCGCCACCGGCGACCCCGCAGCCGCGGCGGAACGCGAGCGGCTGGAGCAGGACCTCGGCCACTGGTCGGACGTCTTCGCCGAGCACCTCGCCGGACACCCCCTCCAGGCGAAGGACCTGCGCTGGGCGAACTTCCCCGCGGTACGGCTCGACCGCTGCGTGCGCGGCAACGTGGTGGTCATCGGCGACGCCTCCCACACCGTGCACTACTCGGTGGGGTCGGGCACCCGGATGGCCCTGGAGGACGGCTACTACCTGGCCCGCGCGCTGCACCGCCACGAGGTCGTCGCCGACGCGCTGGCGGAGTACGAGCGCAGGCGGCTGCCCAGCGTCCGCGCCCTCCAGGACGCCGGGGAGCGCAGCATGCGGTGGTTCGAGAACGCTCCGGCCCACCTGGAGCGGCCGGGCGCGCAGTTCTCCGTGCACCTGCTCAGCCGGGCCGTCCTGCCCGTCGCCGCGAGGGTCCGGGCCGAGGCCCCGGACCTCGTGGACGAGGCCACCCGGGTGGTCGCCGGGGGTGACTACCGGCCCGCCCCGGACGGCGCGCTGGCGCTGCCGCTGGACGTCGGCGGGCTCCGGCTCCCGGGGCGCCTGGTGCTCGACCTCGGCGACGGCACCCCGGAGGGCGCGGTGCCGCAGGACGCGCCGTACGGCTGTGTGCTCGCGCCGCCCGGGCGCCCGGCGGGCGGCGCCGTCGTCACGGCGGACCGGCTGGCGGACCACCTGGCCGGCCCGGCCTCCCGGCACTCCGACGCCCCGCCGCCGTTGGTCGTCGTCGACATGGGCGTCTGCCCGCCGGACCCGGCCCGGGCGGGCGGCGAGGCGGCGGCGCTGTCCGCCGCGGTCGCCGACCGAGGCGGCGGCCGGGCCCCGGGCGCGGTGGTCGCGGTGCGCAGCACGGTCGCCGCCACGGGCGGCCCGGCGTCCGGCGGGGCCGTGGAGGCGCTGCTCGCCCGGCTGCGCGCGTTGCGCTCGGCGGGCCTGTGCGAGCTGGCCGACCTCGACGCCGGGCCCGGCGGGGGCGCGGACCCGGAGGCGGTCCTCGACGCGCTCGAATGGGCCGACGCCGTGCGGTCGGCGCTCGGGATCCCGGTGATGCTCAGTGGCTTCCGGGCGCGTCCGGACCAGGCGGAGCCGCACATCCTGGCGGGGCGGATCGACGCCTGGTGCGTGCGCGGCGCCGCCCGGACGGAGGGCGGGGCCTGACGCGGCGGGCCGGGAGCGGGGATTCCCGCACGGATCACGGACGCCCGCGGGTGCGACGGGGGCCGGGGCGCGGCCCGGGGTAAGGCCCGCCTAGGCTGTATGCCGAAGCAAAACGGGCGAACCGGACCCACCCAGGGGCCGTGACGAGGGAAAGCAGGACCCGCCGATGGGCGACGGAATGTCAGGCATGCACCACCACGGCGGGATGACCGAACTCGGCCCCTTCTCGCTCTCCAACGTGCTCACCTGGTCCCCCGACTGGGTGTTCCTGATCGGCAGCCTGGCCGCGCTCGCGCTGTACGTCACCGGCGTGGTCCGGCTGCGGCGGCGCGGCGACGGCTGGCCGGTCGGGCGCACGGTGGCCTGGGTGCTGGGTGTCGGCTCGGTGATCCTGGTCACCTGCACGGGTCTGAACGACTACGGCATGGTGCTGTTCAGCGCGCACATGATGCAGCACATGGTGCTCTCCATGCTGTCGCCGATCCTGCTGCTGCTCGGCGGGCCGATCACCCTGGCGCTGCGGGCGCTGCGGCCGGCCGGCAAGGGGCGCCCGCGCGGGCCGCGCGAGCTGCTGGTGGCGCTGCTGCACTCGACCTACGTCAAGGTGATCTCGCACCCGGCCTTCACCATCCCGCTGTTCATCGCGAGCCTGTACGGCGTCTACTTCACCCCGCTGTTCGACTTCCTGATGCAGTACCGGCTCGGGCACATCTTCATGATGGTCCACTTCCTGGCGACCGGGCTGGTCTTCTTCTGGCCGATCATGGGCGTGGACCCGGGCCCGCACCGGCCCGGCCACGTGATGCGGATCATCGAGCTGTTCATGGGCATGCCGTTCCACGCGTTCTTCGGCGTCGCGGTGATGATGGCCAACCACCAGCTGGTGAACACCTTCACCACCGAGGGCGCGCCGCCCGGGACGGACCTGCTGGCCGACCAGAAGCTCGCGGGCGGCATCACCTGGGCGTTCGGCGAGATCCCGACCGCGATCGTGCTGATCGCGCTGGTCTACCAGTGGATGGGCTCGGAGCAGCGGCTCTCGCGCCGCCGGGACCGCGCCGAGGACCGCAGCGGTGACGCCGAGCTGGCGGCGTACAACGCCTACCTGGCCTCGCTGGACCAGCGCAGCCGGCGCCCCGCGGCCGACGCCGGCTGAGCCCGGCCCGTTCCCCCCGGGAGCCCCCGTCCGATCACGGACGGGGGCTCCTGCGTGTCCGGGGCGGGTGCGTGTCCGGGGCTCCTGCGTGTCCGGGGCGGTCCTCAGGCCGCGCCGCCCGGGGCCTGCCGGGCGAGGCCGGCGACCAGGATGTCCAGGCCGAACTCGAAGCGCTCCTCGCCGACGTTGCGGGTGAGCGCGGCGGCCATCGAGGTGATCATCGGGTAGCGCTCGTCCGGGACGGTCGCGAAGTAGGCGCGGATCCGGTCGGTGAACTCCTGGGTGTTCGCGCCGCCCCGGCTGGAGGCCTCGAAGGCGGTCGCGGTGGTGTACAGGCCGAGCAGGTCGACCCCGTAGGCGGCGGTCTGCTCGTCCAGGCCGCCGGCCCGCAGCATGGCGAGCATGGCCTCGACGATGTCCATCGCGTGCGGGGTGACCGGGACGTTGGCGACCACCGCGGCCCTGGCCAGGTCGCGGTGCGACAGCAGGGCCTCCCGGGAGCGGCGCAACAGGTCCTTGATCTGCTCCTGCCACCGGGCCGGGTCGGCCGGCTCCAGCTCGATGCCGGCGTAGGCGAGGTCCAGGACCAGCTCGACCAGCTCCTCCTTGGAGCCGACGTGGGCGTAGAGGCTGGCGGCGCCGGTGCCGAGCTCCTGGCCGACCCGGCGCATGCTGAGCGCGTCCATGCCCTCGGTGTCGACGATCCGCAGCGCCGCCTCGACGATCCGCTCCTGACTGAGCGGCTGCCTCCGGGGGGCGGCCTTCGCCTTCCCCTGCCAGTGCTCGGGCCAGCCGGAACGCGGGGCGGCACTGCTCATGGGGGCTCCTTCGGGGTCGGCGACGGATCCCAGATTACTTGACACGAACACTGTTCCATGGGAGAACACTGTTCGTTGAACCAAACAGCGTTCGTTCCGACGAACAGCGTTCGTCGACAGCTCTGATTCCGGAGACCGCCTCCATGACCAGTCAGACCGCCCCACCCCGGGCCCCCGCACCCCCGACCGCCGGCCACCGGCTGCGCTGGGCGGGCCTCGCCGTCGTCCTCGCCGCCGAGGTGATGGACCTCCTCGACACCACGATCGTCGGCGTCGCGGCGCCCTCCGTCCGCCAGGACCTCGGCGGCAGTGACGCCCAGATCCAGTGGATCACCGCGTCCTACACGCTCGCCTTCGCCGTCCTGCTGATCACCGGCGGCCGGCTCGGCGACCTCTTCGGCCGCAGGCGCCTGTTCGTCCTCGGCGCGGCCGGCTTCACCCTCGCCTCGCTGCTCTGCGCGGCGGCGCCCGGCGCCGGCACCCTGATCGCCGCCCGCACCGTGCAGGGCCTGTTCGCGGCCCTGCTCATCCCGCAGGGGCTCGGCCTCGTCAAGGCGATGTTCCCGCCCGAGCAGCTCGGCGCCGCGTTCGGGCTGTTCGGCCCCGTGCTGGGCCTCTCCTCGGTGCTCGGCCCCACCCTCGGCGGCTACCTCACCGACGCCGACCTCTTCGGCCTCGGCTGGCGGACCGTCTTCCTGATCAACCTGCCGCCCGGCCTGCTCGCGGTGCTCGCCGCCACCCGGATCCTGCCCGCCGACCACCTCACCCGCACCCCCGGCGCCGGGCGGCTGGACCCGGTCGGCGTGCTGGTGCTCGGCCTCGCCGTCCTGCTGCTGGTCTACCCGCTGGTCCAGGGCCGCGAGCTGGACTGGCCGCTGTGGACCTTCCTCTCGATGGCCGCCTCGGTGCCGGTCCTGTGGCTGTTCACCCGGCACCAGCGCGGCGTGCTGCGGCGCGGCGGCACCCCGCTGGTCGAGCCCTCGCTGTTCGGCAAGCGGGCCTTCGTCTCGGCGCTCGCCACCGGCCTGGTGTTCTTCGCCGCGCTCTCCGGGCTGCTGCTGGTCTTCACCCTCCACCTGCAGCTCGGCCTCGGCTGGACCCCGCTGCACGCCGGGCTCTCGATGATCCCGCTGTCGGTCGGCGTGGTCGTCGGCGCCGTCCTCTCCGGCGGCCTGCTGGCGCCCCGGTACGGCCGCCGGGTGCTGCATGCCGGGATCGCCGTCGCCGTCGCGGGCGCGCTCGGTCTCTGGTTCACCGTCGAGCGCGGGGACGCGGGCCTCACCAGCTGGCAGCCGGCCCCGGCGCTCGCGCTGACCGGGCTGGGCCTCGGCCTGATCATGGCGCCGTTCTTCGACATCGCGCTGGCCGGGGTCGAGGAGTCCGAGACCGGTTCGGCCTCCGGCGTCCTCAACGCCCAGCAGCAGCTCGGCGGCTCGGTGGGGGTCGCCCTGCTCGGCACCGCGTTCTTCGGCTGGGCCCGCGCCGACGGCTTCCGGCACGCGGCCGGCTGGACGTACGGGCTCGTCGCCGCACTGCTCGCCGCGGCCTTCCTGACCGCCTTCCTGCTCCCCCGGCACGCCCGGCCGGAGGACGGGGGGCACTGAGCGCCCCGCAGGGCCATGCGGTCCTCATGGGCCCGGCGCTCCGGGGCGAGCGCGAGCCGACGCACCGGGA
>NZ_JBHYUU010000188.1:0-15651 GCF_042749955.1 Kitasatospora sp. NPDC059462
GGTGGCCACGGGGGCAGCCGCCGCCACCGGCGGGCACACGGCCCGCCACCGGGGGCGCCGGCGGCCGGGTTGGCGCGGGGTTGGGGGCGCCTTCGCGGGGCGCGGGCGGGGGGCCCGGGCCGTCGCACGGCCGGGCCGACCGGGCCGGCCGGGCCGTCACTCCGGGCGGCGCCCGCCCCGGTTCCGTCCGGCGCGCACCGCCGCCATGGCCAGCGCCACCAGGGCCGCACCGCCCAGGCCCGTCCCCGCGACGGCCGTCGCCAGGCGCCGGGACGAGCCGTCCGCGGGCGGCGGGACGACGACCGGCTCGCCGGCCTGCGGCCCGCCGCCGTCCGCCGGGGCCTCGGGAACGCCTCCGGAGGCGCCGGACGCCACGGCGCTCACCGGGTCGACCGTGCCCCAACCGACGGCCTGATCGGGCAACGCGGTGCCCGGCCGGTAGGCGGTCGCCCGCAGCCGCTCGGCGAGCTGCTCGACGGTCAGCGACGGCGACCGGCCGAGCACCAGGGCCGCCGTCCCCGCCACCAGCGCGGCGGCGTAGCTCGGCCCCGAGGCGGCGAAGGTGCCGCCGCCCGGTCCGGCGGCCAGCAGTGCGTCGCCGGGTGCCGCCAGGTCCACCCGCGAGGCCCGCCCGGCGGGGGCGGCGACGGCGGGGGCGGCGGTGCCGGCCGAGGTGGCGGCGCCCGCCGGGGAGCCGTCCGCCGCGAGCGCGGCCACCGCGAGCACGCCGGGGTACCCGGCCGGATACACCGGGGCCGCCACCGACTGGCTGTCCGGCCCCACCGGCGCGACCAGGAGCATACCCTTGGCGGTGGCGTAACCGACCGCCTCGGCCAGCACCGGCGCCGGCTCCGGGATCGGCGCCGCGACCACGGCGATCCGCGCGCCGCCGTCCGCCGCCGCGCGGATGCCCCGGGCCAGCAGGTCGGCGGTGGTGCTCCCGGCGTCGTCAGTGACGGCCACGGCCAGGACCTTCGCCCCGGGAGCGATCCCGGACGGAGCGCCGTCGGCCGTCCGGCGGCCGGCGATCAGGCTCGCCAGGACGGTGCCGTGCCCGACGCAGTCCCGCCCGGCGTCGCCCTCACCGTGCAGTCGCGGCCCGAGCGCGAGCCGCCCGGCCAGCACACCGGAGGCCGCCCCGGCGGCCGCGTCCACCCCGGACCCGATCACCGCCACCGTCACCCCGTCCCCCCGCCCCAGCGGCCACACGGCCTCCGGCCGCAGGTACGTCTGCGCCCACCCGGCCCGGTCCGCCACCTTGCCGGAGGGCTTGCGGCACCCGTTCTGCCGCACGTCGGGCACGGTCTGCCCCATCACGGGCAGCTCCCCGCCCGGCGACGCGCCCCCGGCCGCCTGTCCCGGCGTCGCCGCCGCGACCGTCGGCGGCCCGCCGGGCACCGGCGCCGCGAGGAAGCCCCCCGGAGAGCCCGCCCGGCCCACCCCGAGGGGCGCGGCGGCGGGCAGCAGCCCCGCCCCTCCGCTCCCCGCTCCCCCACCGCCGGCCGCCGCACCCACGGCGGACAGCGGGTGCGCGGAGAACGACGGGGCGGCCGACGGTACGGCAACGGCCGCCGACGGGGAGAGGGCCACGAGGCCGCAGGCCGTCGCCGCGACGACCCGCAGGCCCGGGCGTGGGGCGGGGGCGGGGCCGGGGCGCGGGGTGGTCACGCCGGGGTGGCGGTGCGGTCGGTGGCGATGTCCTCGGGGAGCAGCAGGCTCAGCTCGGACAGGTCCGCCACCTCCAGGCGGCTGAGGCGCCCGGCCTGACGGGTGATCATGCCCTCCAGGGTCTGCCGGGCGAAGCGGCCGTTGCCGAAGGTGCGGTCGCGCGGGACGGTGGCGAACAGCCGTTCCAGGGCGGCCAGGGTCTCCGGTGCGCACGCGTACCCGGCGGACTCGGCGTGGTTGCGCACGATGGTGACCAGCTCGGCGTCCGCGTAGTGACCGAAGTCGATCTGGCGGGAGAAGCGGGAGGCGAGGCCGGGGTTGGAGGAGAGGAAGTGCCGCATCTCGTCCTCGTAGCCGGCGACGATCACCACCACCTCGTCGCGGTGGTCCTCCATCAGCTTCATCAGGGTGTCCACGGCCTCCTGGCCGAAGTCGCCGCCGCCTCCGTGCCGGGGCGTCAGGGTGTACGCCTCGTCGACGAACAGGACGCCGCCGCGCGCCCGCTCGAAGGCCTCCTTGGTGAGCTGCGCGGTGTGGCCGACGTAGCGGCCGACCAGGTCGGCGCGGGCGGTCTCGACGAGCTGGCCGCCCGGCAGGACGCCCAGCTCGGCCAGCAGCCGCCCGTAGAGCCGGGCGACCGTGGTCTTGCCGGTGCCGGGCGGGCCCGCGAAGACCAGGTGGTGGCTGATGGTGGCGGTCGGCAGTCCGGCCTCCTCGCGGCGGCGGACCTGGCGGAGCAGGTTCACCAGGTCCTCGACCTGGGCCTTCGCGGCGGGCAGGCCGACCAGGGCCCGCAGTTCGGCGAGCGGCTCGGTGCCGTCGGCCTCCTTGGCGGGCGGTTCGAGGTCGACGCCGACGTCCCCGGGGACGAGCAGCGCGAGGTCCTCGTCGCTGATCTCGGCCTGCTCGGCGAGACGGGTGGCCTGCCGGTCGACCATCTCCTCGAAGACCTTGCGCGCCGAGCGGCCGTTGCCGAAGTCCGCGCCGCGCGGCATCTGTTCGAAGAGCACGGTGAGCGCCGCGCCGGTGCCCTCGGCCAGTTCGTAGCCGTGGCCGGTGGCGGCGCGTTCGACGATGGTGACCAGCTCGTCGACCTCGTAGTTGGCGAACTCCACGGTCCGGCTGAACCGGGAGGCGAGGCCCGGGTTGGAGGCCAGGAAGTCGCCGATCTCGGCGGAGTAGCCGGCGACGATCACCACGATGTCGTCGCGGTGGTCCTCCATCAGCTTGACCAGGGTGTCGATCGCCTCGCGGCCGAAGTCCGGGCCGGAGCCGGATCCCGACCCGGCCGAGAGGGTGTACGCCTCGTCGACGAACAGCACCCCGCCCAGCGCCTGCTGGAACACCTCGGTGGTCTTGATGGCCGTGCCGCCGATGATCGAGGCGACCAGGTCGGCCCGGGCCACCTCGGTCAGGTGCCCGCTGCGCAGCACGCCCAGCTCGGCGAGGATGGCGCCGTAGAGGCGGGCGACCGTGGTCTTGCCGGTGCCGGGCGGGCCGGCGAAGACCAGGTGGCGGCTCATCGGCAGGGCCGGCATGCCGGCGAGTTCGCGGCGGCGGGCCAGCTTGTTGAGGTTGACCAGGGTGGCCACCTGCTCCTTGACGCCGGCCAGGCCGACCAGCGACTCCAGCGCCTCCAGCGGGCCGGGCGGCGCGGCCGGGGCGGCGGCGCGGGAGGGATCGGCGCCCGGTTCGGCGGCGGGGTCCCCCGGCGCGGCCGGGCCGTTGGCGGCGCCGGTCCCCTCGGCGCGCGGGCCGCCGGGGGCGGAGCTCGCGGTGCCGTGCGCGTCGGGCAGGCCGTTCTCCTCGCTGGTGAGCTGCTCGACCGCGAGGCGTTCGTTCGGCGTGGTCTGCCGCAGGCCCGAGCCCCGGTTGCGGGAGAGCGTGCAGCCGGTCAGCCGGACCGCCTCGGTGGAGTCCATCCGGACGCCGTCGCCGATGTTCTCGGCCGCGTCGAGCTGGGCGAGCGCGGCCCGCCCGCCGGCGCCGATCCGCACGCCGTGCCGGCGGTTGCCGTGGCTGCGGACCCGGGTGCAGCTCAGCTCGCCGCCGTCCTCGACGGCCAGGCCGTCCTCGCCCGAGCCGCTCACCTCGCAGTCGCGCAGCGCGGCCCGGCCGACCTTGCCGACCACCACGCCGCAGCTCCGGGAGCCGCGGACGACCCCGGCGCCGACGAAGGTGTCCGCGCCGTCGATGATCCGCAGGCCGGCCCGCCCCGCGTCGGTCACCTCGACGCCCTCCAGCCGGCCGCGGCCGTCCCGGAGCACCTCGACGCCGTCGGCGCCCGCACCGGTGACGGTCAGGTGCCGCACCCGGGGGTTGGCGCCGCCGCCGATGGACAGCCCGGACCCGGTGGCGTCGCGGATCTCCAGGCGGTCGATGTCGGCCGCGCTCTCCTCGGCCAGTTCGACGCCGGTCCCGCCGCTGTTGCGCACGACGGTGTTCTTCAGCACCGGCCCGGAGTGCTCCCCGACCCAGATCCCGGTGCCCTGCGCGTCGGACACCTCGCAGTGCTCGAACTGCCCGCGCGAGCGGCCGGTGATGTGGATGCCGTGGCCCGCGGTGCGGGCGGTGGTGCAGCGGCGCAGCTCGGGGTCGGTGCCGGCGGCCAGCGCGATGCCGTGGCCGGTGGTGGCGCTGACCGCGCAGTCCTCCAGCACGACCCGCGCGGCGGAGCTGATGTACACGCCGATGGTGGCGTCGCGCACGGCGGTGCGCAGCAGCCGGGTGGTGGAGCGCTCCTCCAGGGCCACGGCGGGTTTGTCGGTGACCGAGATCTCGCAGTCCTCGAAGGTGCCGCGGGCCTCGCCGTTGGCGCAGATGCCGTTGCCCCGGGCGTCGCGCAGCACGCAGTTGCGCAGCAGCGGGTTGGCCCGCTCGCCGACCACCACGGCCGAGGTGCCGAGGTGTTCGACGACGCAGTCCTCGATCACGCTGGTGCCGGTGGAGGTCTCGACGATGCCGGCGCCGGCCGGGTTGGTGACCCGGCAGTCGCGCATCGCGAGGGAGCCCCGCTGGCGGGTGAGGACGGCCGTCCAGGAGCTGCCGACCACCTCGCAGTCGGAGAGCGCGGCCTGCCCGCGCGGCACGTCGACGGCGGGCAGTTCCTCGTCCTGGCCCTGCACCACCAGACCGGTGAGCTGCACGGCCTCGGCCACCACCTGGACGACGCAGCCGCGCCGGGCGGTGATCCGGACGCTGCCGCGCGGCTCCTCGGCGGTGATGGTGACCATCTTGGTGATCACCAGGTTCTCCTCGTAGCGGCCCGGCCGGACGGAGATGACCGCCCCGCTGCGGGCCGCCGCGAGTGCGTCGCCGATCGTGCGGTACGGGCCGCCGCGCTGCTCCGGGCACACCGTCAGCACATGGCGCGACATGGCCTTCCTCTCCTGGGGGTCTTCGTCGGTCGGTCGGGTGGGGGCGGGACGGGGCGGAGGTCAGGAGGCGGTGCAGTCGGCGCTGACGGCGGAGGCCGCGATGTGCGCCTTGTCGGTGGCGCTCCCACCCCAGTCGACGCCGCGCGAGTGCAGCATCACGGCGATCTTGCCGCCGCTCACCGGGAAGCTTCCGACGTCCACCCAGCGCCCCCGGTTGTTCGTCTGGTTGATCGTGAACTCGCCGATGGTGCCGCTGTTCGGCGTGGAGGTGTTCTGGACGGTGTAGTAGGCGGGCGCGCCGCCGACGGCCTTGACGTCCGAGTTGTTCGGCACGTGGACGGCGATCTTGCAGCTGCCGGCGGTGACCGGGGCGGTGGAGAACGTCCAGACCACCGCGTTGCTGCCGTCGTCCTTGGTCGCCGAGCCGGACATCGGCATCGAGACGTACTTGCCGTTGCAGCCCGAGCCGCTGAAGCCGCCCGTCGACTGCTTGAGCCAGCCGGTGGAGCCCTGCTCCCACCAGCCGTGCTGGGCGTAGGCGACCGAGGAGGTGCTGCAGTTGGATCCGCCGACGGCGGCATAGGTGGCCTTGGCGGCGGCGGGCGGCGGAGCGGGCTGCTGGGTGGCCGGCGGCGGGGCGGGCTGCTGGGGAGCGGGCTGCTGCGGCGCCGGCTGCTGGGGAGCGGGCTGCTGCGGGGCCGGCTGGGCCGGCGCGGGCTGCTGGGGCGCCGGCTGCTGGGCGGCGGGCTGGCCGGCGGCCGGCTGCTGCTGGGAGACCGGCTGGCCCGCGGCCGGCTGCTGCGTCGTCTTGCCGGAGCCGCCCTGCGGCGCCGCGGTCACGGGGGCCTTGGCCACCGGCGCGGTCCCGACGGCCGGCTGGCCGCCCGGCACCGCCGCGGTCGCGGGGGAGCCGCCGAGGGCGATTCCGGGGACGGTGCCCGCCCCCTCGGCGGGCGGCGCGGTGGCGGCGCCGGGCTCCCCGGTGGCCGCCGGGTCGGTGGGCGCGACGGTCGGTGCGACGGTCACCGGCGGCTCGGTGGGCACGGGCGGCGCCGGGACCTCACCGATCTCCGGGCCCTCGACGAGCTGGGTGTCCGGCTGGTTCACGCCGAGGTTGTCGCGCTTGTCCTTGTCGGCCCCGTCGGTGATCAGGAACGGCAGGCCCATCAGCACCACGCCCGCCGTCGCGGCGGCGACCAGCGCGGGCCGCTTGAACCGGCGGCGGCCGGGCTGTTCGGCAGGATCCTCGCCCTCCGGGTGCTCCGTCCCGGCGAGGACGGGCTCCAGCGCCCCGGGATCCTCGCCCGGGCCGTACCCGGGGTCGGGTTCGGCGGCGGCCGCGACGGCGGCCGCGACCGTGACCGGCGGGACGGCGGAGCTCGCCTCCGGCGTCACCGGCCCGTACTCCGGCACCGCGACCTGCTCGGTCGGCGCCTCCGCCGTCGCGGGCACCGCGGCCACGGCGGCAGCGGCGGCACCGGTCGCCGGCGCCGCCGCCGGCTCCTCCTCCATCTCCCAGTCCATCGACGGCAGCTGGATGCCCGCCGCCCCGCCCCGAGCCCCGTTCCCGCCCGTACTCGTGCTCACCGCAGCTCCTCGGCCTCGCATGCAGTCCCCTGTCGAAGGGACCACCCGGCCGACAGGACCTCGGGTGCTCCCACTCCGTCACTACGGACGGGCCCGGCCGTGGGGTTCACGCGCCCTGCCCGCCGTTGTCGCCCGACTGCGTCAGGGTGGCGAAGATGCTGTCCTCCAGGCTGTCCAGCGGCTCCAGGGGCGCGTGCTGCGGCGGCAACGGCGACGGCGGGGTGGTCACCGGGGGCGCCTGGACCTCCACCCAGGAGTCGTCCGACCGCTCGCTGCGGGAATCCGTCAGGTCCGAGTCGACCGACACGTTGTCCGAGTCGTCCCCCAGTCGCACGCCCGGGTGCCGGTAGAAGTCCTCCTCGCCCTCGTAGAGCCGGGCCGTGCGCCAGGAGGTGCCCGAGGCGTCGCGCCCGTGCGGCGGATCGGAGAGGTCCTCCTCGCCCTCGTACAGCCGGGCCGTGCGCCAGGAGGTGCCCGAGGCGTCACGCCCGTGCGGCGGATTCGGCTGGTCCGGCAGGTCCGGCAGGTCCGAGTCGACCGACACGTGATCCGGCTCGTCGCCCAGCCGTTCGCCCGGGTGCCGGTAGAAGGTCGAGGCGTCGAGCGGCCGGCGCGGCGCCGTCACCGTCGAACCGCCCGGGCCCGCCTGCTCGTTCGGCAGGTCCTCCGAGGAGACGCTGCTGCGCCGCGAGGAGCGCGAGGACGAGGAACCGTCCGACACGTGGTCGGCCCGGCGGCCCGGCGGCACCGGCGGCAGCTGCCCCAGGTGCGGCGACTGCCCCGTGGGCTCCGGGTGCTCCGGCGTCGCCCGGTCCAGCCGTCCGGCGTCGTCCTGCGGCAGGTGCGGGGGGATCACTCCGGCGTCCAGGACCTCGTTCACCACCGGCTCCTGACGCTCACCCTCCTCGACCACCTCGTGCACGGTGAGGTCGCGAGGCGCCTCCTGCTCCACCACCTCGTTCACCACCGAGCCCTGACGCTCACCCTCCTCGACCACCTCGTCCACCGTGAGGTCGCGAGGCACCTCCTGCTCCACCACCTCGTTCACCACCGAGCCCTGACGCCCGCCCTCCTCCACCACCTCGTCCACCGTGAGGTCACGAGGCGCCTCCTGCTCCAGGTCCCGGACCACCCCGCCGCCGTCCACCGGCTCGCGCCGCGCCGTGGTGGTCGTCGCCTCGGTGCCCGGCGGCCTGCTGCCGAGCCGGAAGGAGTGCACGGCGCCCGTGGCCCGGCCCGGGGCGGCCCCGCCCGCCTGCGGCACGGTGGTGGTGCCGGCCACGACGACCATGTCCACCTCGTGCCCGAGCCCCCGGGCCAGCCCGCGCAGCCGCTGTTCCAGTGCGCGGGCCTCCCGCAGGGCCCGCCCCGGCGGCACGTCCAGGGTGATCTCGACCAGCGGCGGCCGGTCGTCGCCCTCCGCCCGGGGGGCCCTCGCCCGGAGCGTGTCCGCCTGGAGGACGGTCGTCCGGACCTCCCGGAGCAGCGTGGACATGGACGTCGCGTCACCGGCGACGACCCTCAGCCTGACGTCCGGAACGGTCGGCCGGTGCAGGCTCAGGTCCGGCTGCCGCTCCCTCGGCGGCTGCGGCGCCTGCCCCTCCCCGTCCTGCTGCTGGACGCCCGGCTGCCGTTGCCGCAGCCGCTCCTGCTCCGACTGCCGCTGGGTCAGCACCTCCCAGTGGGCGTTCAGGTCCCCCACCGTCAGGGTGTCGTCCGCGCCCGCCAGCTCGACCAGGTCCTGGAGACGGCGCCGCTCCACGGGCGGCACCGACCGGCGCCCGGCCGCCTCGCGCACGCGCTCGAAGGGCGTGCCGTCCGCGCCGTCCGCGGCCAGGTCGATCATCCGGTTCAGGCCCCGCAGCCAGCGCTCGCCCCGCTCGCCCGAGGCGGTGAGCGACTCGGGGAGCAGCTTCCGGGCGACGTGGCCGACCCGCAGGAGCCGGGCGTGGTGGTCCGCCTCGCCGATGTCCAGCCCCAGCGCCCGCGCCACCGTGGGCAGCGCGTCCCGCGGCGCGCCGTGCAGGCGGAGTTCGCCGTTCTGCGTCTGCTCGTCGAAGCGCAGGAAGGCGTTGTGCGGGACGTCGGCCCTGGTGGTGTCGCCCACGGGGATGTCGATCTCGACCGCCATGAGCTCCTTGCGGGGCAGGGTCCTGCCGTCCTTGTGGTAGACCACCTCCACCTCGACGAAGCCCCGGTAACGGGCGGTCGTGGTGGCGATCTTGGCGTTGTTGACGATCTGACCGCCCTCGACCGTCTCGATGTCGGTGCGGTGCTCGTAGGCGTTGTCGACGTAGAGGCCGCCGCGGAGGGTGGCGAGACCGGCCACGAAGGTGTCGGGGCTGACGCCGCCCGCGGTGAGGCGGTTGGCCACGCGGACCGCGCGCTGGGCCCGGATCCCGTCGGTGACCGAGGTCGTGTTGGTCGGGTTGGCCTCCGTCCTGCTGTCCGTCCGGATGAACTCCAGTTCCCTGACCTTCATCCGGACCTCCACCCGGACGTCGCCGGCCAGGTCGGTCCGGCCCACCACGAGGGTGGAGTTGCCCGGGCCGTCCTTGAGGGTCGGCTCGTCGGGGCGCGGGGGCACGACGCCGCCCTCCGGCACCGGGGCGGCGGGGTCGTGCGGGGTGTGCGGGGTGACGAGCCGGCTGGCGAGCGCCACCGGGTCGATCATCCCCTCCACCATGCCGCGGATCCGGTCCCAGTCGCCCGATCCCAGGAACGCCTCGGCGCCCTCCGTCAGCTGCTGCCGGGCGTGCGGGGTCATCCCGACCGCGCGCACCACGTCGGTGTCGGCCAGGCCGTGCGTCCACACCCGGGCGGGGGGCACCTGGGCGCCCGGGGCCGCGGTGTCCCCGACGACCGGCAGGTCGTCGGTCAGTCCCCGGCGCAGCTCCGCCCCGCGCGGCGCGGTGGCGGCGTCGAAGACCTTCCCCGGGTTGTCCGGCGGATTGCCCGGCACGTTCTCCCTGGTCTCCGCGACGTCGATGACCACGTCCATGCCCAGCTCGCGCCGGAAGTAGGCCCGCTTGGTGACCAGGACGTGCCGGCCCTCGGTGCTGACCAGGTCCCTCCACTCGACCGAGAAGTGCAGGCTCGCCTCTCCGGTGAAGACGTTGCCGACGGGCTTCACCTTGGTGGTGTTGCCGGAGCCGGTGCGGTTGTTCCACGTCTCGCGGGTGCTGTTGCCGGTGGAGACGGCCAGCGTGTCACCGGCGTAGAACAGCCCGGTCGACACCGCCACACCGCCGCGCACCTGCTGGCCGGAGCCGGTGCCGCCGCCGGTCGCCCCGTCGGCCGCCGAGTGACCGTGCTCGACCTGCGTCCCGGTGTTGAACTCGGTGGTCGTGGTGTTCCCGGTGTGGGCCAGCCGCTTGACGGACGCACCGATCCTGACCGTCACGCCCCCGTCCGCGACCACCAGTTCGCGTCCCGACATCATGGCCTTGAGCTGGTCGTGCAGGTTGTCCGGGCCGAGCGCGTCGTAGAGCTTGTGGCGCAGGCCGGACCTGCCCGCCCCGTGCAGCCACTTCTCCAGGTTCCGCCCGCCGAACTCCCCCGGGTCGCCGTTGCCGCGCAGTACGGCCTTCCCGAAGTCGGCCGCCGCCTCCCCGGCGTTCCGGTTGCCGGGCACGTACACGTTGGTGACCACGTCGGAGGAGCCGAGCACGTGGTCCTGCCAGACCCGGTCCGGGACGGTGCGCAGCGTGGTCGCGGTCGGCGCGTCGTACTGCGGGGTGACGACCTCCGCCTCCATGGTGATCGGGCCGAGCTTCGTCGTGCTGGGGATCAGCCCGCCCGCCCAGCCGTGGATCTCCACCCGGTAGTCGACCACGGCGTCGGACACCACGGCCGTGGAGACGTTCTTCGCCCGGTTGACGGCGGTGCCGGAGCTCTGCAGGTTGCCGCCGGTGGCGGACTCCTGGCGGTAGGAGTAGTCGCCGGTCAGCGTCACTCCGGGGTTGCCGCCCTGCTCCTTGCGCACCCGGCCGCTCAGGCCGAGCAGGCCGGTGACCCGGTCCCGGATGTCCCGCATGACGCCGTGGCCGGTCCGGTTCTGGGTGCCGACCTCGAACTCGGCTCCGTTGATCGTGTACTTGACGACGGGTTCCGACCGCAGGGCGGCCCGGACGACCACCTCGGCCGACCAGCCCGGGCCGGCGACCGGCACCTTGAGCACCCCGCCCCGGGTGAGCTGGGACAGCTTGGCCTGCATCGCGTTCGCCCCCAGCTCCTCGCGCAGGGTCCGCTCCAGCGAGTCGGAGACCCCCCCGCGCCACTGGAAGCGGTCCTTGAGCGCCGCGCGGACGTCCTGGTACAGCCGGTCCCCGCCGGGCGTGCCCTCGTCGTTCCGGAAGGCCACCACGGAGGCGGCGCCGAGCTCGTTGCGCGGCAGGACGGTCGGGGTGTCGGTCGCCGCCCTGGTGTGGGCCTTCACGCTGTACTCGGCGCTGATGTCCCCGGTGACGGGGGGCGTGTCGTGCAGGCCGCCCTCCAGGACCACCGTCAGCCTCATCGTCCCGCGGTGGACGTCCTGCTCCTCGCGCATCTTGCTGTTCGCGTAGAGCTTGTCGTTGGCGTCGGAGCGGACGCCGCCGCGGACCCTGATCTCCTGGCTGAGCTGCACCTGGCCGGCGGGCATCTCCCGGACCGGGGCGTAGCCGACGGCCCCCTGCTTGATGTCGAACCGGCTGGTGTACCGCTGCTCCGTGGTGAAGGAGCTGGACTCGTTCTGCCGGCTGAGGTCGGCGGCCTTGCTCCGCCGGACCAGCTGGGTGTCGACGAGCTCGGCCCTGACGGTCACCTTGACGCCGCGCTGCGCCAGCGCGGCGAGCGCGCCGGTCAGCTTGTCCCGGTCGAAGGCGGTCAGCTCGAACGCGTCCCCGCGGCTCATCGCGCCGAGCTTGGAGGCCAGCGAGGGCTGGGTGAGGACCTGCATCACCTCCGCGCGGATCTGCGGCCACAGGTTCCCGTACCGCCGCTTGCCGGTCTCCTCCAGCGTCCGGCGGACCTCGTCGAGCGGGCCGATGTCGCGGATGACGGCGGACTCCGGCAGGCGCCGGCGCCCGGGCACGGGGGCCGCCGTCACCTCGTTCACCAGCAGGTCCGACTGCGGCATCAGCGTCCGGAACCCGAGCGGCACCCGGACCGGGTCGCCCAGCCGCTCGTCCCCCCGGTGGACGACCACCTCCAGGTAGCCGTCCCCGTCGAGGACCGCGCCGTTCTCCTTGGTCTTGGTGGTGACCGCGGTCTCCAGCGTGCGGCCCGTCACGACGACCTTGTCCCGGCCCCACCGCTTCCCGAAGCCGGCGGAGACGTTCACCTCGTCGGTGCCGATCCGGCCGCCGCCCTGGAGCTGCAGGAAGCCGCTCACCACCTTGCGCCGGAGCCGGGTCACGACCGAGCCGGCGCCGGTGTTGAACTCGGTGTCCTTGGTGGTCGCCACCAGGCGCATGCCGAGGCTGCCGGCCCTCACCTCGGCCCAGACGTCGCTGCCGGGCACCCGGACGATCACCGACTCGCCGTTCGTCAGGCCCTTGAAGTCCTGCTGGAGGCGCCGGAAGCCGAACTCGGCCACCAGCCGGTCCGACAGGGTGCTCCCGTGGAACCCCAGCGCCTCCTCGGCCCGGGCGATCCGCTCGGCGGCGGCCTTCTCCCGGTCGGCGCGCTCGCGGCGGGCGGTGGCGTCGAGAGCGGCGTCGTCCTCGGGGGTCCGCTCGCGGACGGTCCGCTCGTGGACCTCCTTCTCGTCGAGGACGCTCCGGCGCAGCGCCTCGACCACGCCCACCATGGCCTGCCGGTGCGTCGGCAGGTCGTCGGTCCGCAGCGGGCCGAGGTTCCCCAGCTCCGTGGACCCGCCGGCGGCCTGCCGCGCCGCCGAATGCACCTGCGGCTCGCCCTTGACGTGGACGTCCAGCATGATGTTCGAGGAGTGCAGCCGCTTCTGCGCCAGCAGCGCCGGGTCGAGCTCGCCCAGCAGGTTCGCCCGGATGTCGGAGTCGGCGGGGGGCCGGGTCTCGCGCTGCGGGACGCCGACCTCCAGCGGCGTCGTCAGGAGCCGTGCGTCGTCCGGGTCCAGCCGGGGCGGCAGGGACTCGGTCTCCCGCTCGCCCTTGGGCCGGTAGCCGACGTCGACGAGCAGCTTCCCGCGGAAGACCTCGGTGACCTCGGTGGTCTTGGCGCGCGAGAAGAACTTCGAACTGGTCGTCAGCTCGTCGGCGTGCGCCCGGTCGCGGTTGACGCCGAAGGCGTCCAGCGCCGCCCGCACGATCTTGAAGGCGTCGCCCCGCCCCTGGATGCCCACGCCGAACGAGCGGCTCGCGCCCTTCGTCCCGCCGAGCGTCACCACCCGGTCGCCGCCGCCCTCGTACTCGAACTTCGCCTTCTGGGAGTGGTGCACCAGGCCCGCCACCTCGCCGCGCAGGGTGATGGTCCCCTGGTGGGCGTCGGTCCCGACCGGGATGTGCAGGACGTCGCCGCGCGACAGCGCCGAGACCAGGGCGCGCAGGCTGGTGCCGCTGAAGACGCTCTCGGCGAGCGCCCGGGCGAAGGACGCCCGGTTCGGGGTCCCGGCGGGGAGGGCCTCCTCGATCTTCGCGCCGAGCTTCGCGACCAGCACGGTGTCCGGCTCGCCGAGGCTGGTCACCATGTGCGCGCCGGAGAGCACTCCGCGGTCGAGGACGGACTTCGGCGGCCGGGGGCCCGGGTCGACGACGGCGTCGGCGCCGACGACGGCCTCGGCGGCGTGGACCGGTGCCGGGACGATCGTGAGGTTCTCGTTCCCGCCCGGGGCGCCGGGGTTCTCGTTCCCGTTCGGGAGGAGGGCGTCCTCGTTCCCGTTCGGGAGGAGGGCGTCCTCGTTCCCGTTCGGGAGGCCGGAGCCCTCCCCGCCGTCCCGCGCGACGCGCTTCCCCTCGCGGATCTCCGCGGCGCGGCGCCGTGCTTCCTCCAGTTGCTCGGGCGTCCTCGCCTCGTCCTCGGAGTCCTCGTCCTCGTCGGACGGGCGGCGCACGACCTCGACCTCGTCCTCGTCCTCGTCGGACGGGCGGCGCACGGCCTCGTCCTCGTCGGCCGTGGACTTCGCCTCCGCCTCCTCGTCGGCCCTGCGCTTCTCCTCGGCGCGGCGCCGCACCTCGGACGCCTCCTCGGCCGTCTCCCGCAGGAGGCGTTCGTGCTCCTGGCGGCGCTCGGCGGCGGCGACGGTCGAGTAGCCCTCGCGCTCGTCGTGGTCGAGCCGGACCGGGCGCCCGCCCGCGGGGCCGAACTCCAGGACCGTCTCGTGCTCGTTCCGGACCTCCACCAGGCTGACCCGCAGGTCCAGCGCGGCGGCCGTGAGCACGGCGAAGGCGTCCCGCACGGTGCGCGGGTCGTGCACGCCCTCCCAGCCCTGCTCCCGGTGGGCGGCGAGCTGTCGGTGCGGATCCTGCACGAAGACCGTCCAGTCCACCGGCTCGTACCCCGTCCGGCGGGCCCAGGCGGTGTACAGCTCGTACGCCTCCCGCCCCAGCTCCGGCTCGTCCCGGAACCGTGCCTCGACCAGCTCCTGCAACGCCCGTTCCGCGGCGGCCGGTTCGGCGGCCAGCCGCCCGGCCTCCTCGTCGCCGAACAGCCGCCGCAGCAGCCCCGGGTCGTCCTCGACGAGGGCGCGCAGCATCGACGCACCGGCCGGCTCCTCGTCCGGCCGGACGGCGTTGCGGGCGACGGGGCCGACGGCACTCACCGGGGCGTCGTCGGCGGGCGGGCCGGGGTGCTGCTGGGAGGTGGGGAACGCTCCGGGGGCCGGCGCGAGCGGCGGTACGTGGAGCTGCGGGAGGTCCCGCTGGTCGCCGATGCCGCGGTAGGAGGTGATCCGGCCGTCCACGACCTCGATCTCCAGGTGGACGCCGTGGAACTCGTCGTAGATCACGGCGGTGTCCCGCGGGCCGAGCCCGTGGCGCTCGACGAGCCGGGACACCGCCCAGCGCGCGTCGCGGGCGGTCCATTCGCGGGGCAGGCTCTGGTCGGCGGGCAGGCCGCGCGGGTCCAGGTCCAGGGCCGTCCGGGTGAACCGGAAGTCCATGGCGTCGACGGCCCGCTGGGTCTGCCGGTCCGTCCCGGCGGTGACGGCGGGCGGCTGCTCGCCCGGCCGCAGCGGGCCGGGTTCGCGCAGGTCCGCGGGGACGCGCGGGGCGCCCTCGGTGGTGTGCAGGTCCGCGAGCACGTCCACCCGGGTGGGGGCGGACTCCTCCAGGCGGGCGGCCGTCTCGTTGAACACGTCGAGGTCGTCGCGGTGGGCGAGCGGACCGAGCAGGAGCCGCAGGCTCTCGGCGGTGTCGACCACCAGCAGGTCGGCGGGCTCCGGCAGGGAGTCCCGGTCGACGATCACCCGGGCGTAGGGGTCCGGGTGGTCCTCGTGGAAGTCGAGGCGCACGCTGACCAGGGCCTCCGGCATTCCGTCGGCGTCCGCGGTCTCCCGCACGCGCTCGCGGACGTAGGCGTCCACCCGGCGCTGGAGTTCGCCGGTGGCGGCGTGCCGTTCGGCGGTGGTCAGGTGGCCCTCGACGGTCACGTTGACGGGGAGGACGATCTCCAGGCCCAGCTGTCCGGAGTCGAACAGCACCCGGGAGACGGTCAGCGTGCGGCCGTCCAGGTCGAGTTCGGGGCCCCGGGCGGTGTGCCGCACCCGGTGGTCGTCCCAGGCCCGCAGGGGCGGCGCGGGCTGGTCCGCGGCCGGGCGGTGGGCCAGGTGGGCACCGTCGCGGGAGAGCCCCTCGATGCGGACGCCGTCGGCCTCGCCCACCCAGTAGTACGTCCGGCCGTCCTCCAGGAGGACCCGCCGCTCGACGGGGACGCTGTCGTGCGCCTCGTCGACGCGGTCCAGCAGTTCCGCGGAGGACCAGCTCCGCGGGTACATGGTGCGCAGGCCGTCGTCGTCGTCCCGGACCCGCCAGCGGGTCGGGAAGTCGGCGAGCGGGGAGGTCGGCGCGACGGTCGGGTCGAGGAAGGCGGCCCGGGCCCGGTAGGTGCCGTTGTGGATCGG
>NZ_JBHYUU010000189.1:0-15372 GCF_042749955.1 Kitasatospora sp. NPDC059462
GGGCCCGGGCGCGGGCTCCATGGCGACGGCGGCCCGCGCGGGCTCCGGCTCCGGCGCCGGCGGGGCGGCCGCAGGAGGGGTGGACGGCGGAGTGGACGGCGGCGGCGGAACGTCCGCCGCCGGGTCGTACCGCTCCAGCTGCTGGAACATGTGCACCTGGCAGTACCCCCGGGTGGCGGAGGTCGGACACTCCCCCGGAGCGCCCACCGGGCAGCGGTAGATCACGGTCGCCACGAGGTCTCCCGGAGGGTCACGCCGCGCCGGACCAGGTCGCGTTCGATCCGGCCCAGGTCCCCGGGGCGCGGCACCCCGATCACCCGGACCTCGCCCTCGCTCACCCGGACCTGGAGTTCGGGCCGCTCCGGCCGGTGCTCCAGATAGGGCGCGTACCGCTCGCGGCCGAGCGCCGTGCGGGTGACCAGCCGCTGGTTGGCCGAGCCGCGCCAGACGAGCCGGGTGGGCTGCCCGGCCCGGTAGCGGCCGGTGATCACGGCGTCCGCGCCGTCCAGGGCGGCGGCGGTGGCCGGGTCGGCGGCCAGTTCCTCCGGCTCCCAGCCGGTGTACACCAGCAGGTCGGCCGCGGCCCCGGCCAGGCGGCGTTCCGCGTCGGCGGCGGCGAGCAGCGCGGCGAGGGCGGCGGGCTGCTCCAGGGGTTCGCCGCCGCTGACGGTGAGGCCGTCGAGACCGTCGGCGAGTGCGGAGCGCCACAGCGCGGCGAACCGCTCGACCGTCAACTCCCGTCCGCCGGAGGGACTCCAGGTGTGCCGCGACATGCAGCCGGGGCAGGCCAGCGTGCACCCCTGGAACCAGACGCCGAGCCGGCGGCCGGGGCCGAGCGCGGTCACCGGCCGGGAGACCTGGGCGACCCGGGCCACCGGCGCGGTGGCGGAGGCGCACCCGGGGGCGGACGCGGGGGCGGACGCGGGCGCGGCGGCCCCGTCGGCGCTCAGCCCGGCCACCGTTCGACCTCCAGACGGTAGCCCTCGCCGTCCTCGTCCCCCTCGACGGCGACCACCTCGATGCGCTCGCCGCGCCGGGGCGGGGTCCGGAAGACCTCCTTGGCGAGCGGGTTGACCAGCGCCGACTCGACGGCGGTCAGCACACCGCGGCCACCGTGGTCGAGCCGCCGGGTGGCCTCGACCCGCAGCACCTCCCAGGCGTCGTCGGAGAGGGTGAGGGCGGCGCCGTGGACCTCCTGGACGCGGGCCGCCACCGAGGCGATGGCCTTGTCGAGGATCTGCGGCACCCACTTCTCCTGCATGAAGTCCATCGGGATGAAGTTGTCCCCGAAGCGGTTGCGCAGCTCGGGCCGCTTGATCTGGTCGTTGAAGAAGGTGTCGAAGGCCTCGCGCAGTCCTTGACGGACGAGCATCGGATCGTCGTGGCGGTTGAACTCCCGTTTGGTGGTGCGCGGCGCGGTCGCGCCCGTCCCCCCTGCCCCGGTCCCGCCCGCGCCGGTCCCCTCCGCCGCCTCCCGGCCGGCCTCCGCACCGGCCGGGGCGGCCCCACCGGCCCCGCCGGCCCCACCGCTCCCGCCGGCTGCCGGGTCCTCCACCACGACGGCCTTGACGCCGAGGTTGGAGGTGAAGATCAGCACGCACTCGGTGAAGTAGACGGTGGCGCCGCGCCCGTCGGTGAGCCGGCCGTCCTCCAGGATCTGCAGGAAGAGGTCGAACAGCCGCGGGTTCGCCTTGTCGATCTCGTCGAAGAGCAGCACGCTCATCGGGTTCGCCCGGACGGCGTTGGTGAGTTCGCCGCCCGCGTCGTGGCCGACGAACCCGGGCGGCGCGCCGATCAGGCGGTCCCGGGCGTGCTCCTCGGCGAACTCGCTCATGTCGAAGCGGATCGGCCGGGCATCCTTGCCGAGGATCATCTCCGCGACACCCTTGGCGAGTTCGGTCTTCCCGACGCCGGTCGGACCGGAGAGGAAGAGCGTGCCGCGCGGCCGGCTGGGCGAGCTGGACGCCTGGGCGCCGTTGAGCCCGGCCGCCGAGCGCATGAAGATCTCCAGCGTGCGGCGGACGGCGTGCGGCTGCCCGATCACCTTGCTGTTGAGGAACTCCTCGCCGCCGGCGATGCGTTCGCGCAGCGCGGCGGTCGCCCACGGGTTGTCGAGCACGCCGATCCGGTACAGCCGGGCGGCCTCGTCGAGCCGTTGCACGGGGAGGTTGCGGTCCAGGGCCATCCGGCCGATCGCCATGACCTCCGAACTGCCCATCCCGTGCGAGGAGTCGGCCAGTGCCCTGGCCGCCAGCCCGGTCTCCTCGTCGGTCAGCGACGGCCCGCCGGTCGCCGCCTGGTAGCGGGCGAGCCCGCCGACCACGTGCCGGGCGGCGGCCAGCCGCTGGTCGTGCGGCGGCTGCGGCACGTTGATCACCCGCAGGGCGCGGCTGCCGACCGCGAACTCCCTCGGCAGTTCCTCCTGCCGTTCCACCACCCAGAACACCGTGTTGTACGGCGTGACCGCGCTCGTGCCCTGCACCGGGCGGGCCGTGTGGCCCAACTCCTCCGCGGCGGCGAAGAGTCGGGCGACCTCCCCGGCGGCGGGCGCCTGCGGTGAGCCGATCCGGCCGGCGTACGGGACGACCAGCGCGATCGGCGGCCCGGGGTGCTGGACCACGCCGACCATCGCGTCGCGCAGGCGGTCCACCATGTCCGGCTCGTCGTCGTCCTCGCCGGAGCCCTCCGCCCCCTGGCCGCCGCCCCGCCGCCACCGCTCGTCGCGCTCGACGAAGTCCCGGATCACCTGGGGGATCTGCTGCGGGGTGGCGCTCAGCCGCAGCAGGGCGATGCAGTCGTCGACCTGGTCGACGAAGGCGATCGCGCCGTAGCCGCGGGCCGCGCACATCGACTCGATGACCCCGCCGAGGCTGTACGGCGCGAGCGTCCCGCTGCTGCCGGCGGCGTGGTCGTCGGGCAGCAGGTACTGGTCGCGGACGTTGCCGGTGAGCAGCACCTGCGGGTAGACGGTGAGGGCCATGTCCAGTTCGCGGATCCAACTGGGCGTGACGGGCCCGGAGTCGTCCTCACCGGACGGCGGCGCGGCGTCCTTGCGCAGGTCGGCGCGGTCGGCGCGGTCCGTGCGGTCGGCGCGGTCCGCGCCCTCCGCACGGCCGGCGGACGGAGGCTGGGACGGCGGTGGCGGGGGTTCAGCGGTCACGGTGGCGCTCCTGCGGGGTGTTGCGGACGGCGGGCGACTCGTTCCGGGCACTGCCGCCCGGCTTCCTGCGGCGACGCGGCGGAGCGGCCTCGGACGGCGGCTGCGGCCACCACCCGCCCGGGACGAGCCCGGCCGCCAGCGCGCCCGGCGGCATCGCGGACGTCCGCTCCAGCCGCACGCCCCGCTGCCGCACGCCGTCCTCGATCGCGGGCAACTGCTCGTCGCAGAACCACCGTTGAACGGCCTCGTCCTGCTCCTCGTCCGCCGCGTGATCGTCGCTGCGCCCGGCCTCGCCGGGGGCGGCGTCGTCGCGCCGGACCACCGCCGTGGACAGGGTCGCCCGGTCCGGCGAGAGCACCAGCCGCAGCCCGTAGCCGGAGGCGGGCGGCTCGCCGTCCGCCTCCCCCGCACCGGCCGCCGCCGCCCGCCCGGGGTCCGGGTCGCCGAACGGCACCACCACCTCGCCCTCCTCGGCGAGCAGGTCCGCGAAGCCGTCACCCACCAGGTAGTCCCGGTCGCGCAGCACCTCGGCGAGCGCCGCCGCCACCGGTGCCCGGTTGCGGCGCGCGTCGGCGCGGGCCACGGCCGCCTCCACGGCGGGCCGCAGGTACGCCGGGTCCTCGGCGGCGGCGAGCTCCGCGACCAGCCGGTCCCGGTCGGCCGGCTCCGCGTCCTGGGCCAGTTCCACCAGGCCGGCCCGCAGTTCGGCGCACTCCTCCTCGCGGGCGCGGCGCTGCACCGAGTGCTGGACGAACGCGGCGAGGTCGGTGAGCGTCGTCCGCACCTCGGAGACGGTGCCGGCGGCCTTCAGCGAGCGCACCAGGCCCGCGACCTGTTCGAGGTCGGCCGGGTCGCAGCGGGGCACGTCGCGGTCGAGGATCGTCTGCGCCTCGACGAGGGCGCCGGCCCGGACCCGTCCGGTCCGTTCGGCCCGCTCGCGCTCGGCGGCCTCGGCTGCCTCGGTGGCGGCTTGCGTCGCGGCAGCCGCCGCGGCCGCGGCGGCGCGCCGGTCCGAACGGGCCGCCGGACGCGGGCGTTCCGGCTCGGCGACGGCCTCCGGCAGCACCGCCGACCAGACGTCCTGCACCGCCTCCGCCAGCTCCTGCGCCGCCCGGGCGTTCGCCGCCCGCGCCCGCTCGACCGCCCGCGCCAACTCGGCCTCGTCCGCCCCCGCCCCGACGGTGACCGTCTCCACGGTGACCCGGGCCGTCCGGTAGGCGCGCCGCAACTGCCTGGCCTCGCCGCGCAGCCCCTGCGCCTGCTCGCTCAGCTCACCGAGCCGGGCCCGCAAATCCGCCCGCCGCTCCTCGGCCCGCCGGAGGTTCTCGGCGCGCTGGGCCTCGGCGGCCAGCCGGGCCCGCAACCGGCGGCGGCGCTCGGCCTCCTGGTCGACGTAGGACCACCCGTATCCCGCGGAACTGCTCACCGGCCGCCTTCCGAGCGCGAGTCGTGACCTGCGGCGCGGACCGGGCGCGTGCCACCGGTCCGGGCCCCTGCGCACGCGCCGCCGAGGGCCGGTGCGGGTCGTGAGTGACGGCACACGACAGTCGACCGCGCGCGATCCGGCACCGCCCCCGAGGTGCTGCTGAGCCACCATCATGCCGCAGATCCGGCCACGGCCGTCCCACCTTTGCGAATCCGAGATCACCGCCCACGGAGCGCCCCGACGCGCTACCCTGGCGCTCGGCCGGCGCGTTCGGCCGGGCGGCGGGACCGGATCGGGCGGGGGTGAGGGACGATGGTGCCGGACGAGTTGCTGGCGGAGCTGCGCACGCACTGGGCCGAGATCTGGGCACTCCTCGACGAGTCCTCCCGCGACCGGCTCCGGGCGCTCGTCGAGGACCGGACCGCCGATCCGGAGCGCCTCGCGCGCAAGATCCAGCGGCTGATGCTCGCCGCGCTGCCGGACGGGCACCCGGTACGGGAGCTGTTCGACGACTCCGTGCGCTACGCCCGGGGCGGCGACGAGGTCCGGATCGTCGGGGCCGGCGGTCCCGGCGCGATCACGATCCGGTCCGGCATCGAGAGCCTGCTCCGGACCGCGACACCGCCGGACGGCTCCTCGCCGCCGGACGACCTCTCCCCGCCGGACGACGCCGACGACTGGCTGCTCGCCGCGGACTCCGTCAGCGCCGCCGACTACCGCGCCGGCGGGAACGACCCCGCCGACCCCGACCTCATCCGGCTGACCGACCGCCAGGGCGCCGTCCGCCTCCCGGCGTTCCAGTTCGACGACGTCTCCGGCCTCCCGCGGCCCGTCGTGGTCGCCGTCAACCGCCTGCTCGACGCCGACGACGACCCGTGGGGCGTGGCCGACTGGTGGCTGGGCACCAACGCCTGGCTGGACGCCGTCCCCGCCCGCCTCCTGGGCACCACCGGCGAGCACGCCCTGCTCGCCGCCGCCCGCGCCGAGATCGCGGAGTGGTGACGGCATGCCCGACGTGAAGGTTCCCGCCCCGACCGTGCGCGCCACCCCGTTCCGCGAGGTGCTGCCCGCCGGGACCGTGCTGCACCGGGTGCACTCCGCCGCGTACCCGGCCACCTCGTTCAACCCGAACCCGTCCGACTCCCACTACGAGGGCGGCCGGTTCTGCTCCTACGAGGGCGACGGGACCCATCTGCCGTACCTGTACGCCGGGTTCTCGGAGCGCACGGCGGTGATGGAGACGCTGGTCCGCGGCGTGCCGTTCGACGAGCGCGGCTGGCGGCGGATCCGGCGCGCCTCGGTGCAGGGGCGGGTGCTGTCGCGGATCGAGACCACGTGCGACATCCCGCTGGTCGGCCTGATGACGCTCGATCAGCTCGCGGCCGTCCACCAGGACGAGTGGCTGATCCACTCCACCCCCGACGCCTACCCGCGCACCCGCCGCTGGGCGGCCTGGATCCGCGGCCAGGCGCCGTGGGCGGCCGGCCTGCGCTGGCCGTCCAAGCGGGACCTCGGGAGCAGCGCCTGCGTCCTCTACGAACGCGACGCCGCCACCACCCTGGTCAAGCCCGCCGGCACCGCGCCGGTCGCGCTGGACACCGCCGAGGGCGCCGAGCTGCTCAACCGGCTCCTCGCCCCGGCCCGCACCCGGATCGATCCCCCGCGCCGGTAGGGACGTCGGGGGCGGCGGCGCGGACCGGGACCGGGCGGTCCCGGTCCCGGGCTCAGACCGGGCCTCAGGCGGGGCCTCAGGCCGGGGACAGGGCCGTGAAGGCGCGGAGGCCGGTGCGGCTGCCCCGGTAGACGGTGGATCCGGCCACGGCGAGCGAGACCCGGGTGAACTCGGTGTCGGCCCGCAGGCGCTCCGGCTCGTCCTGCCAGCGCAGTCCGCCCGTCCGCAGGTCGTGCGCGAAGAGGCGGTCGTCGTTCGTCCCGACGTACACGGCTCCCTGGGCGGCCGTCAGCGAGCTCGTCCCCCGGCCGGCCCCCGGCGGCACGGTGGCCGTCCACCGCTCGTCGCCCGTCGCCGCGTCCAGGGCGAGCAGCTGCTTCCCGCTGAGCAGGCAGACCGTCCCGCCCGCGACCACCGGACCGATCGGGCCGCGCAGCTGCGTCCGCTTCCAGAGCACCCGCCCGGTGGCCGCCTCCAGGGCGAGTGCCGCGGAACTCGCGCCGGTCCGGTCGGTCCGGCCGGTGTCCACGAGGTGCACGAGGCCGGCGTGGACGGCGGGCGGGTCCAGCACGGCGTCGACGGCGCCCTGCTCCCACCGCTGCTCACCGCTGCGGAGGTCGAACGCGAGCAGCCCCGCCGAGCGGCCGGGGACGTACACGGTGTCCCCGGCCACCAGCGGGGTGCCGGAGACCGTCGGCGGGCCGCTCCAGAGCGCCCGGCCGGTGGCCGCATCGAAGGAGCGCAGCGACGCTCCGTCGACGAGGATCACGCTGTCGCCCGCCACGGCGACGCCCGGGGGTGCCGGGGCCTCCCCCGCGTCCGACACCGCGGTCTCCCAGCGCGGCTCCCCCGACGCGGCGTCGAGGACCTGCACCCTGGTCGTGGAGTACACGCACACCACACCGGCGCCCTCGGCCAGCGGCCAGCCGCCCCGCTGCGCGGCGGCGTCGGCCGGTCCGACCGCCGCGGCCCAGCGGACGGCACCGGTGCGCGGGTCCAGGGCCCGGACGCCGCCGTCGTACCCCGCCACGTGGACGTTCCCCCGGGGGTCGGCCGACGGGACGACCCGCCCGCCGGTCGCCGCCTCCCAGATCCGGGGGCCGCGCGCGTTGTCCCGGACCGCCCACCAGCGGGCCCCGGCCGGCACCGCGAGCGCGCCCAGTCCGGCCGCGACGCTCAGCAGCAGGCGGCGGCGGTCGGTGCGGTGCGGGAGTGGCCCATGGGGCGCGGTTTCGGCGTTCATGCCGGTCCCGACTCCGTCGGGCGCTCCGGTGGTTCCACCGGCGGCGGAGTCCTGCCCTTCCGGACACCCCGCACGGGCACGGGTGCGCCCCGCCCGGACGGGGGCCGGGCGGGGCGGGACCGGGGGGTGCGGCGCTACCGCGTCACGGGCAGAGGCGGCCGGGGCGGCACTCGGGGTCGACCGGGCCCGTGCCGCCGGGGCGGTAGTTGGACCACCAGATCGGGGTGCTCCCGGCGTAGATGACGAGGTTGCCGCTGTTCTGGACGGCGAGGTAGGCACCCGGGTGGTACGGGGTCCTGCTGTTCCACACCGCGCGCATGGCGGCGTCGTACGCGACGAGGTTGCCGTCGGCCTGCATGTAGAGGTAGGTGCCGACGCCGTACGTGCCGACGGCCGTCCAGATGGCGACGTTGTTCTTGTACAGCACCACGTGGCCGTCCCACTGCTGGTACAGCACGGTGGTGCCGTCCGGGGAGGACCAGCTCTCGCCGCGGTTGAGGCCCGCGGTGCCGTAAATAACGGTCTGGTCGGCGTCGGACACCGCGGCGGGAGCGGCGGCGGCCGTGGCCGCGGGGTCGCCCGCGGCGGGGGCGCCGTCGGCGGCCTGGGCGGGGCCGCCCAGCAGCCCGGCCGCCATCAGCACGGCCCCGGCGGCGACACCGGCGCGGGGAAGAAGGGAACGCGCGATTCTCATGACGGGCACTCTCCTGAAGTCGCTGCTGGCCGGAGCCCGGACACTGCCGCCGCGCCCGCTCGGGACCGCGTCGGCCCGGCCAGTCTCGCCGTGTGCGAGCCGGCCGGGCCAAGCCTTTCGACCTCCCTCGAATCCGGACGCGACGCCGGTCAGTCGGCGTCCGTCTCCGCCGGCTCGTCGGCGCGCTGGTCCTCGGTGCGGCCGAGGCGCCAGTAGCCCATGAAGCAGACGGCGCGCCGGTCCCAGCCGCGCTCGCGCACCAGGTGGCGGCGCAGCTCGCGGACGGCCGAGGCCTCGCCGGCGATCCACGCGTACGGCGCGCCGTCCGGCAGTTCGGCGGCGCGGACGGCGTCGGGGAGGGCGGGGGTGCCCGGGGCGCCCCGGTGCAGCCAGGTGATCCCGGTGCCGGGGCGGGCGGCGGGCAGGTAGGCGTGTTCCTGCGGCCCCTCGACCTCGGCGAACACCCTCACCGGCAGGTTCCCGGGCAGTTCGCCGAGGATCGCGGCGACGGCGGGCAGGGTGGACTCGTCGCCCGCGAGCAGCACCCAGTCCGCCCCGTCGGGCAACCGGAACTCGACGCCACCGGCGTCCTCGACGGCCGGCCCGCAGACGATCACCCGGTCGCCGGGCGCCGCCGTCCTGGCCCAGCGCGAGCCGGGTCCGTGGTCGCCGTGGACGGCGATGTCGATGTCGACCTCGTCGGGTTCGTGGCGCCGGGCGCGGACGGTGTAGGTGCGCAGCACGGGGCGGACGGCCGGGTCCATGGCCCGCCAGCTCTGGTACCAGCCGAACTCCTCCTCGCCCTCGGGCATCAGGGGTTCGCTCTGCCCGGGCAGCGGCAGCAGCAGTTTCACCCGCTGGTCGAGGCCGCCGTTGACGAAGCCGGTGAGGGCGGGTCCGCCGAGGGTGATCCGGGCCATGTGCGGGGTGATCCGGGTGGCCCGGACCACCTGGAGCGGGAAGAGCAGGAAGCGCGCGGGGGCGGTGGTGCTGGTCAGGGCCGTCTCCTCTCACCTGAATTTAGGTAAGGCTAACCTACCGTCACGTGTGTCCGCCCCCACCCCGGCCGGCGCGGCGCCGTATCGTCGGCCGGAGACACGACCGCGACACCGGAAGAGGTGATGAGGGGATGTGGCCACGCGTCAACGGCCTGCGCTCGATGGAACTGGGCACCCCTGGCCCGATACGGGCCCGGCTGAACGCCCTGGCCCTGGCCGGCCGGAAGACGGCCACCACCGGGCTGCTGGCGGAGTACGCCGAGGAGGGGGAGAGCCTGGAGCAGCCCGGCGAACGGCTGGCGCTGACCGACGACGACGGCGAGTCGGTCGGCGTCATCGAGATCACCGGCGTGGAGGTGAAGCCGTTCGCCGAGGTCACCTGGGAGCACGCCCACGCGGAGGGCGAGGGCGACGCCTCCCTGGAGGAGTGGCGCACCGGGCACGTCGGCTACTGGGCGCGGCTGGGCACCCGGGTGGAGGACGACACGCCCGTGGTCTGCCTGGCCTTCCGCCTCGTCGGGCACGGCAAGGCCACCTAGCCGGACGGAGGAGCCGGGATGGAACCGGAGCACATACCCGATCGGTTCTGGGACGCCCTGGAAGCGGCCCGGCCGCACCTGTCGGCGCTTGAGGCGTGGCTGGGGTCCCAACCACGCGAGGTCCTCGAAGAGTTCGCGCTCGCGTACGAGTGCGCGGCGGGCGCGCTGGCCGACTTCTCGGAGGGCGTGCGCGTGGACGGGGACGCCTGGTCCGAGGACGGCACCGAGGACCTGTGCCTGTGGGTGGTCGGGCAGGGCCGCGGGCTGTGGCGCTCGGTGCTCGCCGGGGATCCGGGGCTGGAGGACGTCGCGCAGCTGTACCTGGGCCGCGTGGCGGCGGGGCCGGGGCAGGCGGTGCGGTGGGATACGGAGGTCTCGGACCCTCGGCACCGGGGCTACCAGTCCCCCGGGGCCATCGCCCACGGCGTCTACCGCTCCCGCTTCGGCGAGGACCTCCACGAGCGGCTCGCGGACACCTGAGCGGGCACCGGAGGCCGATGTGCCGCGATCCCGGCCGGGTCCGGGAAGGGCCGGGACCGGCGGGGCGGGACGGCGATGCAGCACCGTGCGGCACTCTTCCCGCCACCGACCGAGGAGAACCGGCCGATCACCGGGAAGGACCGACCGTGCGTGCCGACCGGGCGCCGGGGCGATGACCGGCGCCCGGTCCGCATGCGTCGACGGCGTTCACGCCGCCTCGGAACCACCGTTCCCGACCTCCAGGAGCAGATCGGCCTCACCGGCCGACGGCTCCTCCGGCACCGGGGCCAGGGCCCACGGGCCGGCGCCGCCGAGCGCTCCCGCCACGAAGAAGTACTTCTCACCGCCCACCAGCGCGGCCACGATCCGGCCGGCGCCGTTCCACGTCACGTCCTTCTCCCCCATCCGCCACACGCTCGGGTTCCGTTGCAGATGGCTGTTGTGGGCGAACACGAACGTACCGCCGCGCCATGCCTCCACGTCCCTGATGGCGAGCAGGTTGCGGGCCATGATCTCGTCCCTGGCCCCCAGCAGCCCCGCGAGCCGTTCGCCCGGCTCCCCCGGCCGCGCCGCCTGCCGGTGGTACCTCAACAACCCCGCCCCCGCCGTCAGATGCGTCCGCGCCGCCTCCCACTCCTCGCGCGACGTGGCCGCGATCAGCTCCGCCGCCCTCGCGTGGAGCAGGCCCAGCAGATCGTCCGCGACCGCCCGCAGCCGGTCCGCCTGCGCCGAGGCGCCCGGCGACATCGCCGCGTCCAGCACCGCTTCCGTCCGGCTCCACCGCTCGTCGTCCCCGGCCAGGGCCGCCACGTCGACGTCGGCCCCCAGGTAGTCGCGGGCGTGTTCGAGGTACGGGCGCGGGCTCGGGGCCGTCGTGTTCTCGGTCGGGGCGTCGAAGCCGTGGAACGCCAGCCGCTCCTGCGGCGGACGGCTGCGGTTGTACGCGCGCATCCACGCCACCAGCTCCCGGTTGGGCTCCTGCTCCCCCCACCCGTGGGTGAAGCCGTCGCGCATCGCACCGTCCAGCGACCCCGCCCCCTCCCGGACGAAGGCGTCCACCGTCAGCGCCGACACCCGGTCGGTCTCCAGGACGATCGACCGGAAGCCGCGCCCGACCAGTTGGGCGAACAGTTCGTTGCGGACCCGCCCGAAGGCCGGTTCCACGTGCGTCGGCTCGCCGAACGCCACCAGGCCGCACGACAGGGGCAGGAAGTCTCGGATGTCCTGTGTCATGAGCCTCCATCGTATCTCTGAGAGAGCGGTTGAGACTTTTGCGGTCTCGGCCCGAGGAATCTCTTGTAAAGTCTCAAAGTGCCCAGCAACCCCACCAGGAAGCGGAACCTGCGCCCGGCCGATCTCGCCCGCGAGCACGGGCTCTCCGCGCAGGCCGTCCGCAACTACGAGCAGGACGGCTTCCTGCCGCCCGCCGAGCGCACCCCCACCGGGTACCGGATCTACACCGAGCTGCACGCGGCGGCGCTGCGCACCTTCCTCGCGCTCGTCCGGGCGTACGGGCACCGGACCGCCGGGGCGATCATGAACGCCGTGCACGACGGCCGGACCGACGACGCCCTGACCGCCGTCCACCACGGGCACGGACAGCTGCTCCACGACCACCGGACCCTCACCGCCGTCCGCGCCGCCGTCGACCACCTGACGGCGGCGACCGCCCCCGCCGACCCCTCCGGTCCGCTCCCCCGCACCATCGGCGAACTCGCCCACCGGCTGCGGCTCACCCCCGCCACCCTGCGCAGCTGGGAGGCGGCCGGCATCCTGTGCCCCACGCGCGACCCCGCCACCGGCTACCGCGTCTTCGGCGCCGCCGACGTCCGCGACGCCGACCTCGCCCACCTGCTGCGCCGCGGCGGCTACCGGCTCCAGGACATCGCGGCGGTCGTCGAGCAGATCCGCACCGCCGGCGGCACGACCGCCCTCGCCGCCGCCCTCGCCGGCTGGCGGCGGCGGCTCACCGACCGGGGCCTCGCGATGCTGAAGGCCTCGGCGCAACTCCACGACTACCTCGGGCAGGAGGGGCTACCCTCGTCCGCATGCCCAAGCGGAAGCGCCGCCCCGCCGCCACCCCCGTCCCGGCACTCCTCGACGCCCCGGAGAACCGCGCGCTGATCGCCCACCTCCGCGAACAGGCGACCCCGCCCGACGGACCGGGCGACTTCACGCTCGGGCCCTGGCAGCTGCACACGCACCCCGATCTCTGCGACCGGCTCTCCGAGTTGGCCCCGCGGCACCCCGTCGAAGGCCTCTACGGCATGCCGGTCCTGGCGTTCGAGGGCGTGGCGGCCGTCGTCGCGGCCGGCCTCGACACCCTCCTGGTCCGCCTTCCGGCCCTCCCCGAGGGCATCGAACCCGCGCGCCCGAGGCCGCCGCTCACCGACGGCGAGTGGCGCGCCGTCGAGGCCTATCCGTCGAACTGCACCGGCGCGGAGGGCACCGCCCGCCTCACAGCCCTGATCCGCGAGGCGCTGGTGCACGCCCGCGGCCTCAGCCGCAACCGGCCCCGGTACTGAGCGCACCGCGGCGGAAGACCGCCGGCCGGAGCCGGCGCGGGCGGGCCATCATGGCGGCCCATGACGCTCCTGCTGCTCGCGCCCCGGGTCAACGGGACCGGCCTCCGGCTGCTCACCCGGGCCCGCCTTCGCGGGCTGCGGGCGCACACCGCCGTGCGCCGGGAGGTCCCCGCCGAGCTCACCGGCCTACGGCCCGCCCACCTGTACGGCGGACCGCTGTTCGCGGACGTGGCCGCCGGACCGCCGGGCATCGTCCCGCTGGAGCCGCCCGCCGACCGGCTCACCGCGCTGCCCGCCGAGCTGCTCGCCCGCCGGGTGGAGTGCACCACCCTGGCCGAGGCGCGGCGGCTGCGACGGCCGGCGTTCCTCAAGCCGCCGCTCGACAAGCTGTTCCCGGCGCGGGTGTACCCCGACGGCAGCGGACTGCCCGGCCCGGACGCCCTCGACGACGACACCCTCGTGCCGGTCGGCGACGTGGTCGCGTTCGCGGGCGAGTACCGGCTGTTCGTGCTGGACGGGGCGGTGCGCGCGGCGAGCCGCTACGCCGTGGCGGGCTCGCTCGCCGTCGCGCCGGAGGCCGGACCGGAGGTGCACGCGTTCGCGGACCAGGTGCTCGACGTCGTACTGCGCGCCGCCGGTCCTGCCGACGCGCTCGCGGCGGCGGACCTCGGCCATGCGAGCGGCCGGTGCCGGAGGTCGTCCGCCAGAACCTGCCTCAGACGCGGTCGAGCGGGCGGTGCGGCCCCTCCGGCAGCTCGACCTCGATCGCGTCGCCGGGGCGGACCACACCGCCGTCCCGGACCACGCCCATGATCCCGGCCTTGCGCACCACGGTCCCGGCCTCGTCGCGCCCGACGACCTGCTTCAGCAGACCGTCCTGGAAGCGGTCGATCTGCTGACAGGGGTTGCGCAGCCCGGTGACCTCCACCACCGCGTCCGACCCGATCCGCAGCAGCGCGCCGACCGGCAGCCCGAGCAGATCGATCCCGCGGGTGGTGACGTTCTCGCCCAACTGCCCCGGCGCCACGGTGAATCCCCGCTGCGCCACCTCGGCGAACAGCTCCTCGTGGATGAGGTGGACCTGCCGCAGGTTCGGCTGCGTCGGGTCCTGCGCGACGCGCGACCGGTGCTTGACGGTCACCCCCGCGTGCACGTCCCCTTCCACCCCGAGCCCGGCGAGCAGCGTGATGCTGTCGCGGTTCGGCTTGGTGAAGGAGTACTCCCCGTTGCTGCTGACCGCTGAGACCGTTCCACTCATCCGTGCGCATCCTCCTGCCGGGGCCCATGATCCACCCCGCATCCTAGGGCGTGTCCCGGGCGGGCCGGGTCACCGGTGCCGTTCGGCAGCGCGGTCATTTTCGGCCTTCGTCGGATCTTCGGTGGTTCCCCCGGCATGCGCTTCCCTATTCTCATGCCCGACCTCGGCTCCGTCGAAGCCGAGCGGCACACGCACGGAATTCCCGCCCGAACAACCCATGATGGGGGAATCCTCATGCCCATGTCCTTGTCCAGGGCCACCCGCTTCCTCGCCACCGCCGGTGTCGCGGCGCTGCTTCCGCTCGCCTTCGCCTCCCAGGCCCAAGCAGCCGTCTACATCGGCAACTTCGCGCTCTACAACGTCAGCACGGGCAAGTGCGCCGACCTGCCGGGCTACGGCTGGAACCAGCCGGACAGCCCCGTCAACCAGTACGGCTGCGCGCTCGGCACCGGCGACAACCAGATGTGGGACGTGATCGAGACCCGCCTGGTCAACGGCCTGCACCTGTTCAAGTTCGTCAACTCCAAGAGCCAGTACTGTCTCGACCTGCCGGGCTACGGCGCCGCGCCGACCAGCAGCCGCCTGTCCGTCTACACCTGCGCCCCCGACCCCGAGACCGACAACCAGGAGTGGTACCTCGTCCCTGTGACCGGCGACGGCGGCAACGAGATCGTCAACTACAAGAACGGCCTCTGCCTGGACGTCTGGGGCCTGGCCGCCGACGGGAGCGACCGGGCCGACGACCTGCCGCTGACCGTCTACCCCTGCTACAACAGCTCGTGGGGCGGCGGCGGTTACGACGACCACATCTGGCGGTTCGTCAACTGACGGTCATCATCCGCGCATCGGCCCCGCACGGCACCTCCGGGCGCGTGCGGGGTCGGTCGCGCCCGGCGGGCCGGGGCGGGTCAGCGCGCCGGGGCGGAGCGGTGCTCGTAGGGGCTGTGCATGGTGAGCCAGCGGATCTCCAGGTCCTGCTCCAGGTACTCCATCCGGTGCTCCCAGAAGTCGCGCATGTGGGGCAGGGCGAGGTGGGCGTCGAGGTCCTCCTTGGTGCGCCAGGCCTCGTAGAAGACGAAGACGCCGGGGGCCTCGCTGTCCTCGTGGAAGTGGTACTCCAGGCAGCCGGGCTCCTGGCGGGTCGGCTCGACGAAGGAGAGCAGGAGCCGGCGCAGGTCGTCGACCCGGTCGGGCTTGGGGCGGGCGGTGCCGACGAGGGTGTAGGGCTGGGGCATGGGGGGATCCCTTCGAAAGGTATGAGTGATCTCGTACCTCTCGGACGCTAGGACTTGTCCGCCCGATCATGTGACTATCGCCTGGCTCGCTCGTTGGTTCGGGCATGGGGCGGGGAGATCTTACGGATGCCGAGTGGGAACG